>DATEPM010000213.1:0-23890 GCA_035273185.1 Gemmatimonadaceae bacterium | reverse complement strand
CGCCGCCGTCGCCACGCGCGGCGGCCGCGAGCATGAGCACATCAATATTTTCCGGTTCCTGCCGCAGCAGCGGTTCGGCGAGGGGTCGCGCCTCGGCCGCACGGCCCAGCCGCAGTAGTGCCCACGCCTCGCCCAGGAGCGCCGCCCGCGGTGCCGCCCCGTCGGCCGCGCCGCGGCGCGCTTCTCGGTAGCGCTCCAGTGCCTCCCCGTACAGCCCCTGGCGCGCGAAGGCGTCCCCGAGCAGCACCTGGCCCTGGATGCGGTCAGCGCCCCGCGTGATCGCGCGGCGGATCTCGGCCGCGGCGCGGTCGTACATGCCCTTGGAGAGGAAGTCCGCCGCCATCGCGTACGGCGTGGCCTCGGCGACCACCGGCGCGGGCGGCGGCCGCAGCTCCGTGAAAAGCGAGTCCAGCAGCCGGGCGTCGAAGCTGAATTCCTCGATGGCGGCCACGGCGCGCTGCTCGGTCCCGAGATCCGGCTGGATGGAGAGATCGGGATCCTCGTGCTGCAGGTCGATGGCCAGCTCGAATTTCTGCGCGACGTAGTACGGCTCCAGCTCGAGCGCGCGCTTCGTCTCGCGCAAAGCACCCTCGAAGTCGCCCAGATTCGAGAGCGTGAAGCTCAGGTTGTAATGCGCCTCGGCATAGTCAGGGCGGGCCTGGATGGCGCGCGCGAACGCGTTGCGTGCGTCCTCGTGCTTCTTGAGATCGGCCAGCACCAGTCCGATCCCGTTCCACGCGACAGGATGCTCGGGCGACGTGGACAGCGCCTGACGGTAGGCCTCCAGCGCCAGCTGCAGCCGCTTGGCCTGGTACAGGAGCAGCGCGAGATTGAGACGCGCCTTCACGAACGCCGGTTGCGCCTCCAGGGCCGCGCCGAGCGCGGCGAGTGCTCCCTCCGCGTCGCCGAGATGGTAGCGCGCGACGCCGAGATTGTTCCGCGCCAGTGCGTAGCCTTCATCGGCCGAGATTGCGCGCCGATAGCTCTGCTCCGCCTCGGGCAGCCGCCCATCCTGGTGCAGCGCCACGCCGCGCTCGTTCCAGAGCTTCGGGCTCTCGGGTTGGCTGACCAGCAGGCGATCGTACAGGGCGATCGCGGCCGTGGGGTCCTTGCGGAGGATGTGCACCTCCGCCATCGCCTGCACGACCAGATCGTGATCCTCCCCCTGCTCCAGCGCCGCCTGATACTCGCGGAGCGCCTCGGCGAAGTAGCCCTTCTGGCGGAACGCGAGACCCAGATTGTAGCGGGCCAGCCGCCCCTCGGAGGCCACCTGCATCTCGCGCCCACGGCGTTCCTCGCGCGCGGCCACCGCTTCGTCGTAGCGTTGCGGCCGGCTCTGCTCCAACGAGAGATTGGCCTGGGCGCGCGACAGCGTGGGGTTGAGCTTGATCGCCCGCTTTGTCGCGTCGCGTGCGGCCTCGTGGCGCCCCAGGTCGCCGAGCACGAAGCCCATGAGATACAGCGCCTCGTGATTCTCGGGGTTCAGCTCGATCGCGCGCTCCAGCGCGGTGAGCGCCTCGTCATTCAGGCCGCGGTTGTACAGCACCTCGCCCAGACAGAAGTGCAGCAGCGAGCTGGCGGGATCCTGCGCAAGCGCGCGTTCCAGCCAGCCCTGTGCGCGCTCGATGTCGCCCGACTGCTTCTCGGCCAGGGCGAGCTGGAGCAGCGCCCCGACGTCGTCGGGGTGATGCCGGAGCAACGCCGTGAATTCCGCGATCGCCTCGGGCAATTGTCCGAGGAGCGCGTAGGTGCGCCCGAGCTCCCAGCGGCTCTCGCGATCCTTGGGCTGCAGCCGCAACCGCTCGCGGAGCTCGGGCACGCGGCGATCGTAGTAGCCGGTGTTGAAATACGCGATCTCCAGGTTGCGCTGCGCGACCTGCATCTTCGAGTCCAGCTCCAGCGCGCGCATGAAGGCGGCGACCGCCTCCTCGTACAGGCCCTTGTTGAAGTACAGGACGCCGAGATTGTTGTGGGCGCCCGCGTCGGACGGATCGATGCGCTGCGCGAAGGACCGCAGTACGTCGCGATCGCGCTGCGAGGTGAGCGGCGGCGCCTTCGGCAGTCCGGCGGTCACGTCGCGCTACTCCCTCACGCCACGCGCACGGCGCGCAGAATGGCCTGCAACGATGCCGGATCGGGAAGCAGCAGGAAGAAGCCGCGCAGCCGCTCGTCGACGTCCGTCATCATGAACTCGCTCTCGACGCAGAACACGTAATCCTTGTCGGTGCCGAACTGCAGGTAGGCCGTGGTGAGCACCGCGGTGGACATGTCGATGGCGAGGCTCGGCGGCGACGGCAGCAGCATCAGGTGCATGAACTCGCTGAGCGCATTCATGTACGCGGAGCTGAGAATGTTGCCGGCCTCCTTGATGGCGGACTGCTCCATCTCGCCGAAGTCCGTGGACGACCCCGCCGTCCGGCGCAGCATCAGCTCCGCGAGACGCAGCGCGGAGGGCCGCGGAAAGACGAGCATCGTCCGGCCGGTGAGATCGCCGAGCATGTGCATCAGCACCGCGGCCACCGGCTCGTCGGGTTCCGCTACCTGCGGCGGGATGTCCTCGAGGCGCGAGATGTTGATCGTGGGCACGCTGATCATGATGGTGCCCCCGATCATCTGCGACAGCGCCGTCGCGGCATGGCCGGCCCCGATGTTCGCGACTTCCTTCAGGGCATCCAGCTGGATGGCTTTGAGCGCGCGGATGTCTTCCATGAGCATATGTTACTGTAAGCTGCTGACGTCCAGGATGAGCGCCGGCGAGCCGTCCCCGAGGATGGTCGCGCCGCCGAAGAGTGTGAGGCCCTGCTTCACGCCGTCGTACTGCTTCACCACGATCTCCTGCTGGCCCGCGAGCTCGTCCACGACCACGCCCGCGCGCCGCTCGGCGAGCTCCACGATGACGACCTGCTCCGGGCGCGCATCCCGGGCACGTGTGCGCGGCGGCAGGCCCACGAGATCGCGCAGGCGTAGCACGGGCAGCACGTCCTCGCGGAGCACGAGCACTTCCCGTCCCCTGAGCGTGCGGAGCAGGGCGGGCTGCAGCTCCACGGTCTCGCTCACGTGCGTGAGCGGGATCGCGTACACCTCGTCGGCTGCCCGCGCGAGCAGGGCGCGCACGATGGCGAGCGTCAGCGGCAGTCGCACGGTAACCGTGGTGCCCTGACCGGAGATGCTGCGGATGTCGACCGCCCCGCCGAGCGCACGCACGCGCGTGTACACGGCGTCGATGCCGACGCCGCGGCCGGAAAGCGCGCTCACCTGTTCCGCCGTGGAGAAGCCGGGCCGGGCGATGAGCTTGAGCAGCTCATCATCGGTGAGCTCCGTCTTCGCGGGGTCGACCAGCCCCGTGGCCCTGGCCTTGGCCAGGACGCGCTCGCGGTCCACCCCGCGGCCATCGTCGGTCACGCGCACCATCACGGCCGAGCGGTCGCGCGCCGCACTGAGGAGCAGCTTGCCGGCCGCCGGCTTGCCCACCGCCACGCGGGCCTCGGGCCTCTCGATCCCGTGATCGATCGCATTGCGCAGCAGGTGCACGATGGGATCGCCGATCTCGTCGAGCATCGACCGATCGAGCTCGATGTCCTTGCCCTCGATGGTGAACTCGATGCGTTTGCCCAGGGCGCGGGAGGCATCGCGCACCAGTCGTGGGAAGCGGTCGAACACCTGCCACACCGGCACCATGCGACTCGTCATGATCTCGTCGCGGAGATCCCCGATCAGCCGCGAGGCTTGCGTCACGCTTTCGCCGAGTGCGGGATCGTCCACTCCGGCCGCGATCTGCATCAGGCGCCCGCGCGTGATCACCAGCTCACCGATGAGGTTCATCAGCGCATCCAGCCGGCGCAGATCGATGCGCACATGCCGCTGCGGCTGTACGGTGGTCGCCAGCGGCGCAACTGCGACGGCGCCGCCCTCCGCTGGACTGCCGATCGCCGGAACCCGGTACTCGCCGGTGGCGGCGGGAATCGGAAACTCACCCGTCTGCTGGGCGAGCAGGGCGAGATCGGCCATCGCCGGCTCGGCGATCACGCGTGATGCCGGCGCCTCCGCGGCGCTGTCCGGCGCCGGCCGAGACGCGGCCCAGTCGGCGCCGTCGGCCGGGGTGCGTGCGCTGTCCTCGCCCACGCGCACCAGGTCCACGTCCCCCGCGCCGCGCACCACCCGTTCGATCTCGTCGGCCGATACGGTCGTTGCCAGGCGCAGCGCGAAATCACTCTCGAACTGATCGGCCTGCAGCGCGCTGATGGGCGGCGACACGACGCTGACGTCTCCCAGGCGGCGCGCCGCCTGAACGATCATGAAGGCGCGGACGCCCTTGAGCGGCGTCTCGGGCAGCAGCCGGACGCGCACGAGGACGCCCGATCCGACCGGCGCGGGCGCGCTCCAGTCGTCGTTCGCCGATCCGCCCGGCGGAGGCTGGCGCGGCGCCGCCGCGGGCGCCACACCAAACGCACGGAGCCGCTGCAGGAGCTCCGGGGTGGACACCTCGCTGCCATCGCGGCTCCCGCGGCCGCCCACCGCACGCTCGATCGCGACCTCGAGCAGATCGGCGGAGCGAAAGAGGAGGTCCATGAGCTCGGGCCCGATCGCCAGCTCGCCGCGGCGCACGCGATCGAGCAGCGTTTCCAGCTCGTGCGTGAGCTCGGCGACGGCAGTGTAGCCCATGGTTGCGCTCATGCCCTTCACGGTGTGCACGGACCGGAAGATCGCGCTCACCGGTTCGGCGGCGCCCGTGCCGCGCTCCAGCTCGAGCAACCACTGGTTGATCACCGAGAGGTGCTCACGGCTCTCCGTGAGGAAGAGCTCCGCGTATTGCGAGGCGTCCATGGGGGCAGCCGGCGCTCTGGGCTGTTAGGCGGTGCGGGCGGCGCCGGCCATCAACCGAGCACGCGCTGCACCGCTTCCAGCACACGGCTTGGCTGGAAGGGCTTCACGACGAAATCCTTGGCGCCGGCCTGGATCGCCTCCACCACCAGGGCCTGCTGCCCCATGGCGCTGCACATGAGAATCTTGGCTTGTGGATCGAGCTTGCAGATCTCGCGCACCGCGTCGATGCCTCCCATGTCGGGCATGACGATGTCCATCGTCACCAGGTCCGGGCGCAACTGCTTGTACTTCTCCACGGCCTGCACGCCGGTTTCGGCCTCGCCCACCACCTCGAATCCCGCCTGGGCGAGGATGTCGCCGACCATGGTCCGCATGAAGATCGCGTCGTCGCAGACCAGCACCGTCTGACTCACAGAGCCTCCTAGGAAAGCAGGACTTGCTTCACCAGCGTGTGAATGTCGATCAGGATCACCGCAATGCCGTCCACCTGTCCCAACCCGCGGACCACGCCGTCACGCGCCACCTCGCCGGCCACGGCGCCTTCGTCGGCGACCGCGAGCGCCGCGGAGCTATCGGCGCCCAGCAGCCGGACGTCCAGCACCTCTTCCACCGCGATCCCCGCCACGCGCGCGCCGGCACCGGTCAGGATGATCGACCCGTCCGTCACGGGCGTACTTCCCGGGAGCAGCCGGGCGCCCAGGTCGATCACGGTGACGATCGTGCCGCGCAGGTTGATCAGCCCCTGCACCGACGCCGGGGCGCCGGGCAGACGCGTGGCCTTGCGGTGGGGGATGATCTCGCGTACGTCGGCGAGGTCGCAGCCATACACCGCGTTGCCCACGCGAAAGAGCAGCGTGCGGCGCGCGGTGGTGGTGCTGGGTTCAGAGATGGAGCTCGTAGAAGCCAAAGGTCTCCAGCGGATCCTGGTCGCCGGCGTCGAGTTGGGGCATACTTCCCTTCGCGATGGCGGCCAGCGCGCGGCGGAGATCCTCCGGCAGCGGCGAGCGGATGTCGAGCTCCCTGCGGGTCACCGGATGGCGGAAGCGAAGCCAGGCGGCGTGCAGAAAGTGTCGACGCGGCGGCAGCCCCACGAGTCGGCGCCCTCCGCCGCCGCCGTACGTGTCGTCGCCGAGAACGGGATGTCCGATCGAGGCGAGGTGCACGCGTATCTGATGCGTGCGTCCGGTGTACAGGTGCGCCCGCAGGAGATCGGCGGAGTCGAAGCGCGCCAGCCGCGTGAAGTCTGTCCGCGCCGGCCGTCCAGTACTGACGATCGCCATCCGCTTTCGGTCTCGCGGGTCCCGCGCGATCGGTCCCTCCACCGTGAACCGATCCTCGGACGCGTGCCCCCAGCTCATGGCGGCGTAGCGTCGCACGATCTGGCGAGCCTGGAGTGCGGCGCCCAGCGCGCGATGCGCCCGATCGCTCTTGGCAACGAGCAGCAGCCCGGACGTTTGCTTGTCCAACCGATGGACGATCCCCTCTCGTCCCGGCTCGCTGCCGTTGGCGAGCGGCGCGCCACGACCTTTGAGTGCGTTCACCAGCGTACCGGACCAGTTTCCCGGTGCGGGATGCACCACCATCCCCGCAGGCTTGTCGACGACGAGCAGATCCTCGTCCTCGTATGGGATGACGAGCGGGATCGCCTCCGGTGTCACGTCGCGTGCCGCCGGCGGCGGCACCTCGACGAGGATGCCCTCGCCTTGCCGAGGTCGATAGCTGGCCTTCTCACGCCGGCCGTCCACGTGGACGTGACCACCGGCGATCAGCGTCGCCGCTGCGTTGCGCGAGAGGTCCAACCGGCCGGCGACCAGGATGTCCAGGCGCGGTTCACCGGGGCCGGCAGCGAACCGATGGACCACCGGAGTGCGCGCGGAAGGCGGGTTGCTCCCCGCCGGCGTCACACGCCCGTGCGCTCCTCGGCGCCGCGGGCGTCCGCCTGACGTGGTGACGCGTCGCGCGCCGCGTCGTGCGCGGCCTGGTCGGTCTCCCGATCCTCGCGCCAGAGCACCCAGGCGAGCAGCAGAGCCCCGATCGTGACTGCGGAATCGGCGACGTTGAACGTCCAGAAGCGCACGTCGCCGACGCCGATGTCGATGAAGTCCACAACACCGCGCGGCGATCGCAGCCGATCGATGAGGTTTCCCGCGGCCCCGCCCCACGCCAGCCCCAGCGCCAGCACCCGCGCCAGCTCGCCGGGACGGCTCTGCCGGAAGAGACGCCAGAGAATCACCAACGCGATGAGCGCGAGAGCGCCGAAGATCACGCGCGAGTACGGGCCCAACGACATGCTGAACGCCGCCCCCGGATTGTACGCAAGGGTGAAGCGCACCGCGTTCCCGATGATCTCGTGCGGAACGTGCTCCGGGAGCAGATAGCGCGCCGCGAGCACTTTCGTGACGACGTCGAGCACGACCACGATCACGGCCGCGCTCCAGAAGACGCGGGATTCGCGTGCGTCCGGCGCCATCGTCACAGTTCCGCCGACTCGCTCGCGACGGGCTGCGTCACCGTCGCGGACGTCGCGGCCGCCGCACTCCCGACCGCCGTCCCCAGCCGGTTCGCGCGGCGGTCCTCCTCCCAGAGCACCCACGCGAGGAGAAAGGCGCCAAAGCTCACCGCCATGTCGGCCACGTTGAACGTGGGCCACCGCGCTGCGTCTCCGAGGCCCACGTCGATAAAATCGATGACGCCAGTCACGGAGCGCAGCCGGTCGATGAGATTGCCGAGCGCGCCGCCGCATACGAGTGCCAGGGCGAGGACGCGCCAGGCGTCGCCGGGCCGCGTGCTGCGATAGAGGCGTCCGAGAATGACCAACGCGAGCAGGGTGAGCCCGACGAAGATCTGACGCGAGAACTGCCCGACGTTGAGACCGAACGCCGCGCCAGGATTGAACACGAGCATGAGCCGCAGCCCGTTGCCCCAGACTTCGTAGATCTGGTGGGGAACGAGGTGCGCGACGGCCAGCGCTTTGGTCAGCAGGTCGGCGGCCGTGACGGCCACCAGCACGGGCCAGAACAGCCCCGCGTTGCTACTTCTTCGCATCTTCCTCGCGCTGCTTGCAGTCGATGCAGTACCGCGCGTGCGGCAGCGCGTCGAGCCGCTCGAACGCGATCTCCTGGCCGCAATTGTGGCACTTGCCAAAGGTATCGGGCGAGCGATACAACCGGCGCAGCGCCTCGTCGATGTGCCACAGGAAGCGGCCCTCCTGGCTCGCGAAGAGAAACGCCTTCTCGCGTTCCATCGCATCGGTGCCCTGATCGGCCATGTGAAACGAGTAGCTGCTCAGATCCCCGTCCTCAGACTGGGGCGTGTTGCCGAACGCCTCGTCGGCTCGGCCGAGCTCCTTCAGCACCCGCCGCCGCTCCTCGAGCAGCCGCTTCTCGAAGTGCTGGAGGTTCTTCTTGGTCATCGGCTTCGGCTTGGTCGTGCTGTTCTTCGTGGGCATGCTAGCGTATCCTGATGAGGGCCACGTGCGCCGGGCCGCCGTCGAGATCAACGACCTGCGTGGCATCTTGGTGAGCCGGGAGCTCGCTGCGGACGACGAGCTCGGTTGCCAGTATTTCCGAGGCGATCCAGGCGCCGTGTTCTTCCACGGCCGCGCGCAGATCCTCGGATCCCACTACGGTCACTGCGATCCGGTCGCTGACCGCCAGGCCTGCCTCCTTTCGCATACGTTGTACCCGGCTGATGAGCTCTCGCGCCAGTCCCTCGAGGTGCAGTGCCGGGGTGATGGATGGATCGATGGCCGTGAAGAAGCCGCCGTCTTCCTGCACCACGAGTGCGCCTGTTGCACGCCGAATGATGGTGACATCCTCCCTCTCCACGGCGTGCGTCTCGCCATCGACGGTGACGGCGAGCGGCTCGCCCTGCTCCAGGCGACGGAGGTCCTCGCTCGAGAAGGCTGCGATGGCCCGGGCCGCGAGCGGCGTCTTCTTCGCGAACTTCTTACCCAGCGATCGGTAGTTCGGTTTCGCCTCCAGCGTGACGAGCGCGTCAGCGGAGGAGGCAAAATCGATCTGTTTGACGTTCAACTCGGCCCGCAGCAACGGGAGCAGGACCGCGAGCGTCTCCTCGTCCACGTGTGGCGCCACGCACACCACCCGCGCCAGGGGCTGCCGGACCCTGATGCCCGCTTCCTCGCGCGCAGCGCGGCCGAGGCGCGCCAGGACCCGAATTGCCTGCATGCCGGCGTCGAGTGTGGCCCCGTCGACCGGTGCTCCCGCGGTCCGCACGACGATCAGCGGCGCCAGATGCACGGAGCTTCCGACGAGCTGCCGGTGCATCCAGTCGGTGACGAACGGCGCGATGGGCGCCAGCAGACGGCAGACCGAGGCGAGCACCTCGTGGAGGGTCGCGAACGCGGCCCGGTTGTCATCTGCGTCCACTTCGTAGAAGCGCGCGCGCGAGAGGCGAACGTACCAGTTCGCGAGATCATCCTCCACGAATTGCATGATGGCGCGGGCCGCATCGGTGACGTCGTAGCGGGCGTAGGCCGCATCCACGGCGTTCTCCAGCGCGATCAGTCGGCCGAGCACCCAGCGGTCGATCGGCGGCCGGGCAGCAACCGCCGGGTCCAGGGGTGAGGGCGTCCAGCCGAAGTTCGCGTACTGGGCGAAGATGCCGCTGTAGACATTCTTGAGCGTGAGCAGAAACCGTCCGGCCTGCTCGCGGAGCACTCGCTCATCGAAGCGTCGCGGTACCCAGACGTTGCTCGAGGCGACGAGGAAGAGCCGGATAGCATCGACCCCATAGCGGTCGATCATTCGCCAGGGATCCACGACGTTGCCGCGGCTTTTCGACATCTTCGATCCGTCCGCGTCGAGCACGTTGTCGTTGACCACGACCGAACGATACGGCGCCGTGTCGTGTGGGGTGGGCTGTAGCCGCTCGGGACCGCGGTCGCTCGAGGCCAGCGCCGGGGTGCCGGGATCCCCATCTGATTCGCCCAGCACCGCATTGTTCGGCAGGGCGTCGCCCAGCCCCGTTGCCACGGCAAGCAGGGAGTAGAACCAGCCGCGCGTCTGGTCCACGCCCTCGGCGATGAAATCCGCCGGGTACTGGCTGGCGAGGTGCGCCCGATTCTCGAACGGATAGTGCCACTGGGCAAACGACATGGATCCCGAATCGAACCACGTGTCGATCACCTCGGGCACGCGCCGCATGGTGCCATGGCACCCCGGCTGCGTGCAGCGCCACGTGTATTCGTCCACGAATGGCTTGTGCGGATCGAACCCTGGGGTGAGGGGCGTGTCGGTGCCGGCGCGCCTGGCGAGTGCCGCGTAGCTGCCGATCACGTCCACGTGCTGCTCGTGCGCGTCGCAGACCCACACGGGAAGCGGCGTGCCCCAGTATCGGTCGCGCGAGATGGCCCAGTCGATGTTGTTCTTCAGCCACTCGCCGAAGCGCCCATCGCCCACCTCCACGGGATGCCAGTCCACGCGCGCATTGCGCGCGAGCATCGCATCGCGGTACGCCGTGGTGCGCACGAACCACGAGGTGCGCGCGTAGTACAGCAGCGGCGTGTCGCAGCGCCAGCAGTGCGGATACGCGTGGGTGATGCGGCCCGCGCGGAACAGCACGCCGCGCCGCTGCAGCTCCTCGATCAGCAGCGGATCGGCGTCCTTCACGAACTCGCCCCCGGCCACCGGCAGGTCGCGGGGAAAGCGGCCGCGCGCATCCACGGGCTGCAGGAACGCGAGATCGTGGCGCTGGCCGGCGGCGTAGTCGTCGGCGCCGAACGCCGGCGCCATGTGCACCACGCCGGTGCCCTCCTCCGCGGACACGAAGCTCTCGCCCACGATGATCTCGTGCGCGCGCCCCTCGGGATACGGCAGCCAGTCAAACGGGCGCCGATAGCGCCATCCCACCAGCTCCACGCCGCGGCGGCGCCCGACGATCTCCCAGCGGCTGTCGTGATCCTCCCCGAGCACCGGGGCGAGCCGGCTGGCCGCGAGGATGAGCATTCGCTCATCGCCGCCCGAGCGGCGCCGCACCTCCACGTACTCCAGGTCCGGGTTCACGGCCAGCGCCGCGTTGGAGACCAGCGTCCAGGGCGTGGTGGTCCAGACCAGGATCCGCCTGCCGGCCGACGGCCGGGAGACGGCCGAGGGAGAGCCGGGCGCCGCCCCGGGCATTCCTCCGTTCTCCGCGTCCCCCTGCCACGCGTCCAGCGCCACGTAGACGCTGGGATCCTCCACGTCGGCGTAGCCCTGCGCCACCTCGTGGCTGGAGAGCGCCGTACCGCATCGCGGGCAGTACGGGAGGATCTTGTGACCGCGCACGAGCAGACCCCGTTCGTGCAATGTCGCGAGCGCCCACCACACGCTCTCGACGTAGTCGTTGCTGAAGGTGACGTACGGATGGGCGTAGTCGAGCCAGTATCCGATGCGGGCGCTCAACCGCTCCCAATCCTCGCGGTACCGGAACACGCTCTCGCGGCACAGCCGATTGAACTCGGCCACACCGATGGCCTCGATCTGCTGCTTGCCGCTGATACCGAGCTGCTTCTCGACCTCGATCTCCACCGGCAGCCCGTGCGTGTCCCATCCCGCCTTGCGCGCCACGCGATAGCCCTTCATCGCCCAGTAGCGGCAGAAGAGATCCTTGATGGTTCTCCCGAAGACGTGGTGGATGCCCGGGCGCCCGTTCGCAGTCGGGGGGCCCTCGAAGAACACGAAGGAGGGCCCGCCGGCGTTCTGCTCGAGGGTGCGCGCGAACAGCTGGTCCCGTTCCCAGCGCGCGAGAAGCTCCCGCTCCAGCTCGTCCGCCGACCGGTCGGGCGGCAGCAGCGCATAGATCTCCGCGGGCGTGGTGCTCGGCGTCGTCGTCGTCATCTCACATCCGCTCGAGAACGCCGTGCACGAGCGCGGTGAGCCGCGGCTCCGCGCGATTGGCGACGGCGATGATCTGCTCCACCGTGGTGGGCGCGAGCGTGTCCGGGATGGCGAGGTCGGTGATGATCGAGATCCCCAGCACGCGCATGCCCGCATGCGCGGCGACGATCACCTCCGGCACCGTGGACATGCCGACGACATCCCCACCGATCGCGCGAAGCATCCGGTACTCGGCCCGCGTCTCGAGGCTGGGGCCGGACACGGCAACGTACACTCCTTCGCGCAGCAGCAGTCCCTGCGCCAGTGCCACCTCGCGCGCGAGCGCGCGAAGCTCGGCATCGTACGGTGCCGAGAGATCCGGGAAGCGTGGCCCGAGGCGGTCGTCGTTCGGTCCCACGAGCGGATTGTCTCCCAGCAGATTGATGTGATCCGCGATGAGCATCAACTCACCTGTTCCCCACAGCGGATTCATCCCTCCGCACGCGTTGGAGACCACCAGCACCCCGGCGCCCAGGGCGCGCAGGACGCGAATCGGGAAGGTCACCTGCGGAAGCGAGTACCCCTCGTAACGGTGAAAGCGCCCCTGCATCGCGACGACGGTGCGGCCGGCGAGCCGTCCACACAGCAGCCGTCCCGCGTGCGATTCCACCGTGGAAAGTGGGAAACCGGGGATCTCCGCGTAGGGCACGCGGGCCTCGACGGTCATCGCGGCACCGAGGCCGCCCAGGCCCGTGCCGAGGACGATCGCGACATCCGGGCGCGCGTCAAAACGCGCCCGCACTGCGGCCGTCGCTTCTTCCACCCGCTCCACCGTGTGCAGGGCAATCTCCGCCGACGGCGCGGTGCGGCTAGCCGCCGGCAGTTCCCGAGCGCGGAGCGTCATCCTCGAAACAGCGCTCCCGATCGAGGAGCACCGCCGGCCGTACCTCCCGGCGGCGACGCGGGTGCTCCGTCGCTCTCACCGTTATAGGAACCAACCTGGGGATCCGGCACCTCTTCCTCGGCCGCGATCTCCGCCAGCTGGCGTTCCAGCATCACGCGGAACTGCGCGAGATAGCCCCGCCGCACGCGCGCCAGCGCCGCAATCTGTCCCTGGAGCTGCAGCATCTCGAAGCGTGCATCCTCCAACGCGCGATCGCCCTCGGCGCGAGCCTCGCGGAGGATGAGCTGGGCCTCGCGCTCGGACTGCTCGCGTACCTCTGCCCGCAGCTGCTGCGCCGACACCAGCGCGTCGTTCAGCGCCTTGTCCCGATCGCGGAAATCCCGCAGCTGTTCCTGAAAGCTCCGGAGCTTCGACTCGAGCTCCTGATTGGCCCGCGTGAGGCGCTCCAGTTCGTCCGCGACGGCCTCCCGAAAGTAGTCCACGCGATCTCTATCGTAACCGCGCATCGACTTCGGGAACTCCATCCGCCGAACGTCGACCGGCGTGAGGTGGAAGATCTCGTCGCTCATGCGGCCCTCGCTCCGAAGAGGATGGTGCCGAGTCGAACCATCGTGGCGCCCTCCTCGACCGCGACCTCGTAGTCGTTCGACATCCCCATGGACAGCTCCGTCGCCCGGTGCCCGGCCGCGCACAGCAGATCCCGCGCGCGTCGCGCACCACTAAACACCACACGCAACATCCGCTCATCCGCTCCATACGGGGCCATCGTCATGGCCCCGCGCACCCGGAGACCGGTGAGCGAGCGTAACCGCTCCGCCTCCGGCGCCAACTCCGCCAGCGTGTACCCGCCCTTCGTCCCCTCTCCGCTCACGTTTACCTGCGTGAGGACGTCCACCTGCCGGCCTGCCCTGATACCCACATCGTTGAGCGCATCGGCCAGCCGTGCACTGTCCAACGATTGCACGAGGTTGAATCGCACGGCATGTCTGACCTTGTTCCGCTGGAGATGCCCGATCAGGTGCCAGAGCAGCGGCTCGGCCACCTGGTCCATCTTCGGCAATGCCTCCTGCACCCGGTTTTCCCCCACATTTCGGAGGCCAGCCAACCATGCGGCCCGCGGCGCCTCCGGCCCATGGGTTTTTGTGACGGCGACGATCGTCACCGTCTGGCCGTGCCCGCCTCGCTCCACCGCCACGTCGATCTTCCCCCGGACCTCCCGCAGCCGATCCGGCAGGTCTAGAAAAGGCATAACGCAGCAAGCTATCGGCGGTTACAGAGCGAAGCAAGTGAATCGGCGTGCGCCACGTCGGCGTCGTGCCGGAGGGCCAGGTGCGGGCACGCCAGAAGGCTCAGCGCGTACTCGTCGATGGGATCCGTGGACGCTCGAGGTGCGCGATGGTCCCCCCAGCCAGCTATCCGGTCGCTCCACTCCCGTGTGACCGCCGTATCGATCTGAAAGTCTGGATGCGCCGGTCGAGGAGATGACGCCACAACGGATCCCTCCGCTTTCTGCAGCTCGTACACCATGCCGCGAACCGTCCAACCAGTTCCAAGCCGGTTACGCTCGCGAGACGTTACGGAGACCGCAGCGGCCACAGGACGCCGCAGTGCCTCAGCGCGACTGGCAATCTCGGCAAGCCCAGCTGGTGCAAGTGAGCCGTCCGACAGCTTTGGGATGAGGTCGTGGCGCCGGGACAGTTCTCGTTGGTACCAGTCAGCCGCGAGCAGCGGGATGGTGACGACGGTGACGTCGCGCCGATAGCCATCCACCTCCTGGAGATACCAGAGCGGATAGGTATCATTGTCGCCTTCCACAAAGAGTACCGCCCGCGGCGGTGCGGATCCCAGCAGGGCTTCCGCGAGCTGATGCGGCAGTTCATCGCCGGGTCGGACGCGCCTGTTGACGGCTGACCAGTTGAGCAGTATCGGCAGAGCGGCGATCCCGGCCCCGACCACTGCCGGCCCGCCGAGGCGCCGCACGAGTGTCACCGCGCCGTACCCGGCCCACAAGCCCCACACCCAGAAGCCCAGCACGAAGAAGTAGTCGCGCTCCCGTGCCTCGCGCTGCGCGCCGGCGGGGATGATCCCCCACCCGAAGGAGGGGCTCGCCTTCATGTTGAGGTACACCGCCACGCCGACGCTCCCACACAGGAGCAGGACGAGCAGGGCCCACCAGCGGCGGCGATCCACGCGATGGTGCGCGAGCGAGCCGATCACGCCGAGCGCGGCGAAGATCAGGGTCGCCGTGGTCCGAGCCACGGTCGGAACCGGCGTGGGCCCGAGGGAGAGGGCCACCTGCCAATCAGCGTACTCGAATAGATTTCCGATCTGCAGCCAGAGCGGCACTCCGCGTGGCCAGAGCCCCGGCACGTCGTACTGCTTCCGCGCGACCACGTAGGCCAGCGTGCGAAAATCCACCGGCGCGCCCTGATTGATCGCGGGATCGTGGCGCGCGCGGACCACCAGGACGAACAGGGCCGAGAGCGCGACGCCGGCTGCCCAGAGCAATGCCTGCGGCGAGGGCGTCCGTCGGCTGTTCCAGGCGCGCGGGAAGACGTGCCTCGCCAGGCCGGGCGCGAGCGGGGAGAGCAGCACGAGCATCAATCCGATCCCCGCGAGCACAAGTGACATCCGGCCCGCGGCCGCGGCGAGCACGCACACACCAGCCAGTGCCGTACCGCTGCGCACATCGATGCCGCGCCGGAGAGGCGTGCTCGAGGCCAGCACGACGGCGGCCGGCGCGGCAATCAGCGCGCTGAGGTGGAGCGGCACCGACAGCAGGATCAGGTACGCCGTGCACACGCGCCAGTTGCGGCTGTCCCGCCGGCCCGCGCGATCGGCGCACACGAGCATGAGTGCCGCGAGGCCGAGCGACGCCGCGTAGACCTCCGTTTCCGTGGCATTGAGCCAGGCGGTGCTCATCGCCCCCGCACAGAGGGCGGCCGCGCATCCGTACCAGCCGCGGCGCGACGCCACGTGGTCCGCGCCGCGCGCGACGAGCCGCGCAGAGAGCACGGCCGCGAGCGCCGTCACGACCGCCGAGAAGAGGTTGGTCGCGACCGCATAGGGCACGCCCGGGAGAAGCCAGGCCCACACGTGCAGCAGCAGCACGAACAGCGGCGTGCCCGGCGGATGCGGAATTCCCAGTGCGTGCGCGCTGGCGATGAACTCGCCCGCATCCCAGAAGGTGACGTCGGGGGCGAGCGTGGCGGCGTAGACGACGAGGAGGAGCGCGCCGGCGAGCCACCCCGCGCGCGCGCGCGCTCGCCGGAGCCGCGGCGTCACGCGCGCGCGGTCATCCGACTCTGCGGCTCCAGCACCTGTCGCGGCGGGGTGCCGGCGAGCATATCACGCACCTGCGCCGCGGTGAGGTTCCGCCAGAGCTTCCCCTGCAGGGCCACCGAGATCGCGGACGTCTCCTCCGACACGACGATCACGAAGGCATCGCTTTCTTCACTCAGCCCCAGCGCCGCGCGGTGACGGGTCCCTAACGACCGGTCCAGGAGCGCGATCTGGGAGAGCGGCAGGATGCACCCCGCACCGACGATGGTGTCGCCGCGCACGATCACCGCCCCATCGTGGAGCGGCGAGTACGGCGTGAAGATGGTCGCCAGCAGATCGGCGGAGACCTTCGCCTGCATCTCCGACCCCGAGTGGATGTACTCGTCCAGCGGCACCTCGCGCTCGACCGCGATGATCGCACCCACTCCCGAGCGGCTCAAACGCTCCACGG
Organism: Gemmatimonadaceae bacterium; assembly: GCA_035273185.1. Classification (GTDB taxonomy): domain Bacteria; phylum Gemmatimonadota; class Gemmatimonadetes; order Gemmatimonadales; family Gemmatimonadaceae; genus AG2. Next base: position 7,614 of record DATEPM010000213.1, on the reverse strand, counting down.
CATCCCCGATCTGCTCCGCCACCTCGCTTTCGCCAAGACGCGTGAAAAAGCGCGACATCGGTGAGCGGCCGAGATGCGCGAGTGTGGCCCGCAGCTCCGGCGCAAAGATGATCAGGAGCGCGATGGCTCCGTACGTGTACAGCAGCCCCAGCACGTACGTGATCATGGTCAGCTTGAGCACCGCGGCGGCGGCGTAGGTCATCAGCAGCACGACGACGCCGATGAGGATCGACACAGCGCGCGACCGGTGCAGGAGCAGCAGCACACGATAAATCGCGTAGCCGACGATCGCGATCTCCACGATGTCGCGCCAGCCGAAGTTCTTCACCAGGATCCGGATCTGCTCCAGGAAGGTGAGCGTCACGCGGGCATCACCTCCCCGGCGCCGCTGCGCCGCAGCACCTCCCACGCCGCGTCCAGCGCCTGCCGGTGGGCGGCAACATCGTGCACGCGGAAGATCCGGGCGCCGAGCGCCAGCGCGGCCACCCCGGCGCCCAGCGATCCGTGCACCCGCTCCGCCGCTTCCGTCACGCCCGTGATCTCTCCGATGAATCGCTTCCGCGAGACGCCCACCACCACCGGGTATCCCAACGCTACCAGCTCGGGAAGAGCCGCCAGCAGCTGCAGGGAGTGCTCGCCGCGCTTGGCAAAGCCGATGCCCGGATCCACGGCCACGCGCGCGCGTTCCACGCCGGCCGCCGCCGCCCGCTCCACGCCCTCGCGCAGCTCAGCGAGCACGTCGCGCACCACGTCGGCATAGTGCGCGTGCGTGTAGGTGCCCATGTCGCTCACCGTGCCGCGCGAGTGCATCAGCACGACCCCGGCGTCGGTAGCCGCACAAACCTCGCCCATGCGCGGGTCGAGGCGAAAGCCGGAGACGTCATTCACAACGTGGGCGCCCGCGCCGAGCGCCTGGCGGGCCACCTCGGCCTTCACCGTGTCAACGGAGAGGATAGCGTCGGGTTCGGCGCGTGCGAGCGCCTCGATCACAGGCACCACGCGCCGCGTCTCCTCGCGGACGTCCACGGCTCGTGCGCCCTGCGGCCGAGTCGATTCTCCGCCGACATCGATGATGTCGGCCCCCTCCTCGCGCATCCGCCGGCCGTGCGCCACCGCCTCGTCCGGCGAGGCAAAGCGGCCCCCGTCGCTGAAGCTGTCCGGGGTCACGTTGAGGATGCCCATGACGAGAGGGCGGTCGAGCGAGAGGGCTCGCTGTCGGGCGTACCAGGAGGGCATCGCCGGGAAGCTGAACGCGGAAGGCGGAAAAGGAAAGCGCGGAAACGGAAAAACGGAAGCCGCATCGCGCAGTTCCCGTTTCCCGTTTTCGCATTTCATCTCTGTCGTTATGCCGGGCTGGGCTCCGGCCCACCCAGCAGCGGCGGGTTGGTGCGGCGCGGCTCGAGCACGGGCGGGGTGGGCGCCGGGGTCGGGATCGGCGCGGCCCCAGGCGTCCGGGGCGGCAGCTGGCCGCCGCGCGACAGAACACCGATGTCCTCGCGAGTGAGCGTCTCGCGTTCCAGTAGCGCCTGGGCGACTGCCTTGAGCAGCTCCATATTTTCCTGGAGCGTGCGCTTGGCTCGCTCGTAGGCATTGTTGATGACGCGCTTCACCTCACTGTCGACGAGCTGCGCCGTCTGCTCCGACACCTCGCGCCGGTGTTGAATCTCCCGGCCCAGGAACAGCTCCTGTTCGTTGTCGCCAACCAGGATCGGCCCAATGGCGTCGGAGAGCCCCCACTGCGTCACGTATCGGCGGGCGATGGCAGTCGCCTGCTGGATGTCGCTGGCCGCGCCCGTGGTCACACGATCGTGGCCGAAGACCAGCTCCTCGGCCACGCGGCCGCCGTAGCTCATCACCAGACGCGCCTCGAGCTGCTGGCGCGTGATGGACACCCGGTCGTCCTCCGGCAGGGTGAAGGCGAGGCCAAGCGCCCGGCCGCGCGGCACGATGGTCACCTTGTGCAGGGGATCGTTCCCCACGACCTTCATCGCGCAGATCGCGTGGCCCGCCTCGTGATACGCGGTGAGGCGGCGCTCCTCCTCCTTCATGACCATGGACTTTCGCTCGACGCCCAGCATCACCTTGTCCTTGGCGTCCTCGAGGTCGGCCATGTAGATCTTGTCATGATTGCGGCGCACGGCCAGCAGCGCCGCCTCGTTCACCAGGTTGGCCAGATCGGCGCCCGCCATGCCCGGCGTGCCCCGCGCGACCGTGGTGACGTCCACGTCGTCGGCAATCGGCTTGTTGCGCAGGTGCACCTTGAGGATGCCCTCGCGTCCCTTGAGGTCCGGCGCGTCCACGACGATCTGCCGGTCGAAGCGCCCCGGGCGCAGCAACGCGGGATCGAGCACGTCGGGACGGTTCGTGGCGGCAATGAGGATGACGCCATCGTTCGACTCGAAACCGTCCATCTCCACGAGCAGCTGATTCAGCGTCTGCTCGCGCTCGTCGTGACCGCCGCCCAGACCGGCACCGCGATGCCGGCCGACCGCGTCGATCTCGTCGATGAAGATGATGCACGGCGCATGCGCCTTGCCCTGTTCGAACAGGTCACGAACGCGTGAGGCGCCGACGCCCACGAACATCTCCACAAAGTCCGAGCCGGACATCGAGAAGAACGGCCGGCCGGCCTCGCCGGCCACGGCGCGCGCCAGCAGCGTCTTGCCGGTTCCCGGCGGCCCGACGAGCAGCGCCCCCTTGGGCAGCCGGCCGCCCAGCTTGGTGAAGCGCTGCGGATCGCGCAGGAACTCGATGATCTCCTGCAGCTCCTGCTTGGCCTCGTCGGCGCCTGCCACGTCGGCGAAGGTGACCTTCGGCGTGTCGCCCGTGAGCAGCTTCGCCTTGGACTTGCCGAAGGAGAACGCCTTCGCGCCCCCCGCCTGCATCTGCTTGAACAGGAACAGATAAAAGCCGATCAGGAGGAGCCAGGGCAGGAAGCTCACTACCATGCTCATCACCGAGGGGCGCGCGTCTTCCGCCTCGATGGTGACGTTGTGGGCGTTCAACCGGTCCACCTCGCCCTGCGAGTTCTCCACCGGCAGGCGCACGTTGAACTTGCCGACGTTGTGGCCGTCGACGGTGACCGGCGACTTGAATTCGCCGATCACGTACTTGCCCGCCTGGATCTTCACCTTGCGGATGTTGTCCTGGTCGAGCTGGGTCTTGTACTGGGTGTACGTGATGAGCGGCGACTGATCCGCCCGCGCGCCCGACAGCTGGATGAGCGCGATGGGAATCAGCAGGATGAGAATCCAGAACGAGAGCGTCTTCGAGAGACGGCCCCAGTTCACGTCCTTCTTGGGTGATTTCGGAGGCATGGGTACAGGCATTTACTGCAAGCTCGCGATGTACGGGAGGTGTCGGAAATTCTCCGCGTGATCCAATCCATAGCCGACCAGGAACTCGTTCGGAGCATCGAATCCGACGAAGCGCGCAGGGTGTCGCAGCGCGTCCGCCAGGTGCTTGTGCAACAGGGCGCAGATCTCCAGGGAACGCGGATTCCGTGCCTGCAGCAGGTCCATCAACCGGTTCAGCGTACGCCCGGTATCCACGATATCCTCGACCAGAAGAATGTGCTTACCCCTCAACTCGCTCTCCGGATCGTACACCAGCCGAACGGATCCGCTGGACACTGTCGCGTCGCCATAGCTCGACGCAACGATGAAGTCGACCTGAAGCGGCCGGCGAATCTCCCGTACCAGGTCGCTGAGAAATATAAAGCTCCCCTTCAACAGACCGAGCACGAGGAGCTCACCGTCAGGGTAAGCCTCCGTGATCTCCGCGCCGAGCGCGCGGACGCGCGCCGCGATCTGCTCCTGACTGTACGCCATCCGGCGCATCGCGCGCCCGGAAAGGCGCGGATCAGCGGTCGTCGTAGTCACACAGGTACGTCAGGGTCGGCCCGCCGGGCCGCACGGTTGCCGCGTCGCTGCGGCGCACACCAGGAATCCAGACGATCTCATTCTCGGCAAGCACTACGGGCCAGATCGCACGGTCGTGTCCGGAGATCCGGGCATCGGACAAATAGTACTTGACCTTCCGTGCCAGGAGACGCTCTCCCAGCCGGAAGGTCATCACGTCGCCCGGCTGCCACGCACGAACCCGCAAGGGCCGATCGGCAGGCAGCATTGCGAGCCATGAATCGGCCGGCCTGAAGCCGCGGGCCTGCCCGGACTCCGGCCTGAAGCTCCAACGTGCCCACCGCACCACACCGCAGAGCGGCTGCGTCCGCGGCAGTGGCGCCGTTCCGTGCGTCCTCGCCTGCCGCCTCAGCTCGAAACGGTCGCGCGTACGCAGCACCTCCCATCCGCCGGAAAGCTGGATCCGACTTCCGACCCGCCCCGTCCTTGTAAACTGAGCGAGGCGTTCTGTTCCGCGACGGTCGAGCGTGATGCCCGCGCGCCCCGCGAGCTCGGGCCACAGCACGGCCAGCTCACTGCCCTCGCGTCCGCTCAGATCGCCCGCAACCACGTCGAGCCGCACCGAATCGATAGCATCCACGCGCGCACGCGCGCGGTGACGCACGTCGCCGTCCACGCGGCTGGCCACCGCACGGCGCCATGCGGCGGCGGCGCGACCGGTAGCGAGCAACTCTTCGTCGATCGCGGGATGCCGAGCCCGGAGCGCCGGCAGCAACTCGTGCCGCAGCCGATTGCGAAGAAAGCGGCGGTCGCGATTGCTCGGGTCTTCAATCCATGGCACGCCATGCTGGCGTGCATACGCCAGGAGCTCCCCGCGCGTGCACGCGAGCAGGGGCCGGCATACCGGCGACGGCGCCTCCAGCGCGGCGAGGCCGCGCGCGCCCGCACCTCGCAGGATGCGCATCAGCACCGTTTCCACCTGATCGTCACGGGTATGCGCGGTGGCGACGGTACCATCGACGCGATCGGCGACCGCCTGGAGAAAGGACCACCGCGCGGTGCGCCACTGCTCCTCGCTTGGCGCGCGGGGGGCAACATCCCGTGCCCGACCGGCGACCACCGGAACACCCAGCGCGAGGGCACGCCGGGACACCACGGCCGCGGCCCGCGCGGCGTGAGCCCCCGAGCCGTGATCGAAGGTAGCGACGAGGACCCCGTCACCCGACCCTCGGGTGCGGACCACCGCTTCGAGAAGCACCATCGAATCGAGCCCACCGCTCACCGCCAGCACCAGACGGCGCGCAGCGCATGTGGCTCGGTGAACGAGCAGCTCGATCCCCCCGGAGGGGCGGCTGGCGGGCATGGGTCTCGTGTGCGGCGGCATTGGGTGATATCCCGCGCCGCACCGCGTCGTGGGACAGTGGGCCGCGGTACCGTCGGGGGTACTGCTCCGTCATCCATAAGGTAGTCGTTCCACCGCGTCGGGGCCTTGTAGCGGGGGCGCCACCGCCCCTCTTCGGGAGTCTCCCGGAGGGGTTGTGCTGCCCCTTGGTCGGTGGCGGGGGCCCTGTCTATCTTCCGTCCTCTCACCGGCATCGAGGAGCTCCGCTTGGAATCGCACGGACCGCTGGGTACCCTCTGGGTTGGTCTCGCGCTCGGGTTCTTTTACCTGGCGCTCGTCTGGCTGAACACGCTGCTGGGGTTCGTCCTCACGCCGCTGATCCTGATGCCGGCCACGTGGCTGATGGACAGGATGGGCCGCCGGCGTCGCAGCGACGAGGCGCGCTGACATTGCCGCACGCGCGCGCCGCTCGGGCGCGCGCGCACTTGCTGGCGGCGGGGTTCCTGCTGATCTGGCCGCGCGCGGCCGGCGCGCAGCTCCTCGTGCGTCCCTGGCTGCACTGGGAAACCATCCAGACGGCGCACTTCGCCGTACACTATTCTCCGGCCCTCGCGGCCTGGGCCGGTTCGGTGGCCGAGCATATCGAGGCGGTGGATTCCGCGGTGACCGCGGTGGTCGGGTTCACCCCCGCCGAACGCGTGCAGATCCTGGTGGAAGACCCATATGAGATCTCCAATGGGTTCGCCTTTCCGCTGCTGCGGCATCCCGCGATCGTGTTCTGGGCCACGCCCCCCGACCCGCGCGAGGACATTGGCAGCTACCGTGTATGGAGCGAGATGCTCTCCTCGCACGAGTTCGCGCACGTCGCGCACCTGGCGCGGCCATCCCGCAACCCGTTCACCCGCATGCTCTGGCGCGTGCTGCCGGTGGACCTCGGTCCCATCCCGCTGCGCGCGCCGCGCTGGGTGATCGAGGGCTACGCCACCTATGTGGAGGGCCGGGTGACCGGCAGCGGCCGGCCGCACGGCGTCTGGCGCCCCGCGATCCTCCGGCAGTGGGCCATCGAGGGCCGGCTCCCCACGTACGGGCAGCTGAGCGCCTGGAGCGACTACGAGGGGAGCGCGTTCGCGTATCTCGCGGGGTCGGCGTACCTGGAGTGGCTCGCGCGCCGCGCGGGCGCGGGCGACTCCAGCCTGGTGCACGTGTGGCGACGGCTCAGCGCGCGCCGGTCGCGCAGCTTCGACGAGGCATTCACCGGTGTATATGGCGACGCACCCGCGGTGCTCTATGGCCGGTTCGCCGCGGAGCTCACCGCCAGCGCCATGGCGGCGGCGCGGCGCCTCGCCGCCGCCGGACTCGTGGAGGGAGAGATGATCCAGCACCTGGCCTGGGGTACCGGCGATCCCGCGCTCTCGCCCGACGGGTCGCGGGTAGCGCTGGTGCTGCGCGCGGGCACGCGCCCAAGCCGTGTGGTGGTCTGGTCCACCGCGCCGGAGCCCGACACCACGGACGCGCGCGTCCGGGCGCGCCTGCAGCGGCGGGATCCCGAGGACGTGCCGGCGAAACGGTTCTATCCCGCGCCCCGGCGGCCCCTCGCGACCCTGCGGGCGCGCGGCGGACGGTCGTTCGATGGACCGCGCTGGCTGCGTGACGGCCGGCGGGTGCTCGTCTGGCGTTTCGGGCGCCGTCCCGATGGATCGTTTCGACCCGACCTCTATCTCTGGGATACGCAGCGCGGCGGGGTACGACAGGTAACCCACGGCGCGGGCGTGCGGGAGGCCGATCCCACTCCCGACGGCCGCAGCGCGGCGGCGATCCGGTGCGGCGGCGGCCATTGTGATCTGGTGATGGTGGATCTGCACTCCGGGGCCGTGCGCACCCTCGCGGCCGGAGACGCGCGCACCACGTTCTATCGCCCGCGCGTCGCCGCCGATGGCCGCACGATCGCCGTCGCCATGCAGCGGGACGGCCGCTGGCGCATCGTGCTGGTGGACGCTGCCGCTGGCGCGGCCTCCCCGCCGCCTCAGCCCATCGACCCGGATGATGGCGCCGACCGATTCGACGCCGCCTGGGTCTCGCCGAATGTCCTCGTCGTGGTGTCGGACCGCACGGGCACGACCAATCTCGAACGGCTGGAGCTGAATGCAGCCCATTCGCGCACGGTCGCGACGCGGGAGCTCACTCGCGTGACCGGCGCCGCCATCGCTCCCGATCCCGATGCCGCGGACAGCTCCATCTGGTATCTCGCGCTGCATTCGCGCGGGTACGACGTACGGCGACTGACCCCGCACGATTCGGTGGCGCGGCCCGATTCCCAGCCGCTGCGCGATGCGCGACTCGTGCCGGCGGTGCCGCAGCCGCCGCGCGCGCCGGAGCGCCCCCTCGCGGGGCAGCCCGCCGGGCACCCACGCC
>DATEPM010000212.1:0-30508 GCA_035273185.1 Gemmatimonadaceae bacterium | reverse complement strand
TGAACGCGGGCAGCCGTTCGACCGCGTCGAGAACGGAAGTGAGTGCCATGTTATAACAGAAGGCTCATGCGGAAGCGCGCTGCCGGGCGCGCAGGGTGACTCCTTCCAGGAGGAGCAGCACCAGCGCGGCGACGAGCAGGGGGACACCGATCGCGCGCCGCGACACGGCACGGAAGGAGGAGGCGACGAACCGGGTACGATTCTCCGCCGTGAGCACGCGCTGTGCGCTCAGGCGCTTCGCGAGGTCGCGTGCGTCCAGGCGGTCGAGCATGGACTCGCGCGGGCTCGGATTCACCACGAGCGCGCCCACCCGGTGCCCGCCGCGCTCGAAGAAGTAGGTGCCGGGCACCCCCGGCACGTCGATGGAGTCGGCGAGCGAGACCCGTGCGCCGTTGGCGCTCTCCAACGCCTCGGCCCAACCGGGGCGGGCGATTCGCGCGCCTGCACTGGCGGCCACCACCTCACCCGGCTCGCCCGCAAGGCGCTCCGTGAGGATCTGCGACAGCAAGGGCACGAACGCCGCACGCACGGGAAGCGATGTGGCGTCGGGCGTGAGAGGTGAGGCGACGATCACATAACGAGGCCCGGCGACGATCCATGGTTCACGGCCAACCCGCGCAAGGGTGTCGGCCGTCACTCCGCTCTCGGCATCGAGCGCGTAACGGAGACTGACCGATATGTCCGGGCTCGCGCCGCCCGCCGATGGCGAGGGGATCGCTACGGGAGCCGTCGCATCGCCGGTGGGTGTCATCACGACCGTGGCGTCGCCGCGGCGCTGCTGCCCGAAGCGCCATGGAACGCCCGCGCGTTCGAGCGCGCGGTTCGCCGCGCCGAGGCGCACCGGATCGGCCGGCGCAACGATCAGCGCGGGCAGCCGGGTCAGCTCGTCCGCGGCGACGATGGCGACGTCGTTGCCCTGAGCGATGCGCCCGGTGGACCGGAGCACGTCCACGGCGCTGCTCACGAAGGGACCTGCCGCGGGGGAGACCACGACACCGGGGGCGGCACCGATCCACACGGCAAAATGGCGAACGTCGTCGCCGGGGAGCTCGTCGGGCTCCACCTCCACCGTGCCCGCGGTCCAACCGCGCTCGGGCGGCGACGCGTGTACCACGATCTCCTCGCCGGGCGCCGCGGTGCCTCTGGCCAGCGAGCGCCCGCCCAGCGTGATGCGGTACGGCGTCGAGTCGCGGCTCATCAGGCGGGCGGTTACTGCACCACCGGGCGTCCAGCGCTCCGGCCAGGCCTCAGCGGCTGTCACCGCGTGATTGGCAGGCGGCGTCCCTGGCGGAATCCAGAGCAGCACCTGTACGTCGCCCAGGGCGACGCCGTGGTCCCACGTGGTACGCTGGCCGTCGGTGAGCAGAGCGATCTGACGCGCGTCGAGGCCGGCGGAGCGGACTGCTCCCGCGGCATGCGCAAGAGCCTGCGGCAGATCGCCAGCGCCGGCCAGCGGTTCCACGCGCGCCAGCTCCTCCCGAAGCGTGGCGGCAGTGCCGCCGCGCACACGCCCGTCGGCTGTGACCAGCCACAAACGGTCGCCCACCGCAGCCTGCGCGAGCACGTCGCGCGCGGCGCTCTTCAGGTCGGCGAGCACCGGTCTGCCCCCAATGACGGCGGCGGTGCTGAGGGAATTGTCCAGCACGATGGCCAGGGCCGTCGGGCCGTGGCCCGCGCCCACCCAGCGTGTCACCGGACGCGCCGCCGCGAGTGCCACCAGCAGCAGGATCGCGACGCGCAGCAGCATCAGCAGGAGGTTGCGCAGGCGGAGCGACCGGCTGTGCTCCTGCTCCGCCCGCGCGAGGTAGCGCGCCGCGGGAAACTCCACGCGCGTGCCGATGCGCCGCCGCAGGATGTGAATCAGAAGCGGTACGGCGGCGGCGGCGCCGAGGAGCAGGAAAAACGGCGCGAGAAAGCTCACGACCCGAGCAGCCGGCGAATCACGGGAGCTGTTGGCGTGCGGCGAAGGCGCGGCGCAGCGGCACGCCAAAGGGGACGTCGGTGGGAACCAGCTCATATCCCGCACCGAGCGCCGACAGCATGGAGCGCCACTCGGCGACGACTTCAGCCACCGTCTGGCGGTACGCCTGCCGCACGTCGGAGACGGCGGCAGCTACCTCGAGCGCGCTTTCGGGGTCGACGAACAGGGCCTCCCCGCCGGCGGGCAGATCGCGCTCCGCCGGATCCATGATGTGCAGCACGACGACATCGTGCCCCGCAGCGCGCAGGCCGCGCACGGCGCGCTCGACGTCCGGGATGTCCATCAGGAGATCGGAGATGAGGACGATCATCCCGCGCCGAGTAATGAGCCGCGCGGCCTGCTCCAGCGCGGTCACGGCGCTGGTGCTTCGGCCGGCGCCGGGCTCCTCGAGCGCGGAGATGATCCGCCGCCACTGTCCGGTGCGGGCGCGCGGCGGAACGGCCGAGCGCACCTCGGAATCGAAGCGCACGAGTCCCACGGCATCGCGCTGGCGCAGCAGGAGCAGCGCGAGCGCCGCCGAGAGACGCTCGGCATAGGCGAGCTTGGTCAGGCCATGCCCTGCGGGCGGCGCGCTGCCGCCCAACCCCCGCAGCTGCGCCCCACTCCAGTTCATGGACTGGCTGACGTCCAGCACGAGGCTGGCGCGCAGATTGGTCTCCTCCTCGAACTGCTTCACCACCCAGCGATCGGAGCGGCCGGCAATCTTCCAGTCCACGTAGCGGAGGTCGTCGCCGGGCAGATATGGGCGAAATTCGGCGAACTCCACCGAAAAGCCCTTACGGGGCGAACGGTGGAGGCCGCTCATGAAGCCATCAACTACCCAGCGGGCGACGATCTCGATGCGACCCAGGGCCGCGAGGCTGGCCGGGTCGAACAGGTCGGCACGCGTCGCCTGGGCGGTGGTGCCAGCGTCCATTCGTGGCGAAAAGTAAGCGGTTGGACGGTCTGCGGCGTAGAATGAATGGGAGGCTCTTGCGTCCCGGCGCACTGTATGCCTATTTGTATACAACATCTCAGGGGAGAGGGGGCCATGCGCAGAGCGACCACGGGGGTCTCGGCGGTTCTCATCGCGCTCCTCGCCGCCGGCGCGACGGCTTGCAGCGTCGCGACGCGGCAAACGTCGGTTGAAAGCCTCGCGGCGGACAGCGCCCAGCGCGTTGCAGCGCAGCATCAGCGGGACGTGCGTGATTCTGTCCTGGCCGAGCGCATCGCCGCGAACGTGGGGCCGCGCGTCACCATCCGCGCCGACTTCACGAGCTACGGCGACAGCCGGCGTGTGGAGAGCCGATTCCACATGTACGACGATGCCTACGTCCTCGTGGGCCATCTGGACGCCGATGGACGCCTGCGCGTCGCCTTCCCGCAGTCCCCAGAGGACGATGGGTTCGTCCAGGGCAACAAGGTGTACACCGTCCCGAGCTTCTTCGCCGGCTTCACCGACCAGTTCCAGATGCGCTGGGCGTACGACCGGTACCGCACGCGCGAGGCGCAGCTCGATTCGTACGACGGCGGCATCGGCTACGTGTTCGTGATCGCATCCTGGCGGCCCATGCGGCTGGACCGCATCGCGGATGGCAACCGCTGGGACTCGTACGACATCGCGGACGTCAGCTACATGACGGATCCGCGGGAGGCCATCGAGGAGCTTGCCGGGCTGCTCGCCGGCGACAACCCCGAGGCGTACACGGTGGAGTACGCGCACTATCTGAACTCCAACTTCGGGTCGCTCTCGCTGGCGGCACTCAGCCGTTGTCCGATCGGCAGCGGGTTCTATAACGGCTTCTCCGCCTTCAACACCTTCGGATTCCCCGGCTTGGGATTCACGCCGTTCTCGTTGTTCTCGCCGTACGGCTACTCGTACAATCCGTGTGGATCCTCCTATGGATACGGCTCGTATGCGTTCGGCGGGTTCGGATATCCATATGGCGTGTATCGCGTGGGCTATGTGCCTCCCTACCGACAGCCCACGTTCCCGGTGGGTAACCCTCGCATCAACGGACGGCCGGAGATCGGCCAGCGTCCGGGACACGCGTCGGACGGCGGTGGATCCATTCCGACGCGGCCCCAGCCCGCCGCGGGCGATGGTGACGGGACCAAGGCCGCCGCGGCACAGTACCGCCGTCGCGGTCTGATCGTGGAAAACGCTGGCGTCGCTCCTGGTCATGAAGCCTCTCCCAAGCAGTGGCAGGGGATGGGCACCCTGGCAGGCCCCGAGAGCTCGCGGCCGAGCATTCAGGAGATGCTCAATCGCCGGCGCACCGATATGCAGAACGAGCGCGGCGCCAATGGTGTCCGTGGCGCCGGCGGCATGGCCGACGAGAGCTGGAGCCGGGGACGCTCCACCGCGAATCCCCGCGGCACCCGGAGCTATGGCAACGAGGACGGTGCCGCGGGCTCGCGACCGAGCACGAGGAGCGGATCGAGCGAGAGCACGGGGCGCATGAGCGGCGCGCGTGGCTCACGGCCGGAGTACACGCCGCGAAGCGGCTCGGCCGGAGAGATGCGCCCGGCACCGGCTCGGTCGGAGCCACGATCCGCACCGGCCCCGCATTCGGAGCCGTCGCACGCCGCACCGCCGCGCTCGGAGCCGGCACCGCGGCCGTCCTCCTCGAACGGCGAGCGGCGTCCCTCGAGGAGGTAATCGAAGCGACGACGAGGCTGGCGAGGACTTCGCGAAAACCGCCTGCGTTCAGCGCTGTTCTCCCTGTTGCATCTCTCCCGCGACCGCGCGTTCCCATCGGGAACGCGCGGTCGTCGTTCGTGGTGGCGTGCAGCGCTATATTTCAGGGTTGCAAACCTTTTCCTGATTCCTCGCAGCAGAGTCCCGCTTGAAGCTCGATCACATCCGCAATTTTTGCATCGTCGCGCACATCGACCACGGCAAGTCCACGCTGGCCGACCGCCTGATCGAGGCGACCGGCACGCTGCAGAAGCGCGAGATGAAGTCCCAGGTGCTGGACACCCTTGATCTGGAGCGCGAGCGCGGGATCACGATCAAGCTGAACGCCGTGCGCATGTCGTACGCGGCGCGGAGCGGCGAGACGTACGAGCTCAACCTCATCGACACACCGGGGCACGTGGACTTCACCTACGAGGTGTCGCGATCGCTCGCCGCGTGCGAGGGCGCGATTCTCGTGGTGGACGCGTCGCAGGGCATCCAGGCGCAGACACTCTCGAATCTCTTTCTGGCGCTGGATGCCGGCCTGGAGATCATCCCGGTTCTCAACAAGATCGATCTGCCGGGCGCGGAGCCGGAACGGCGCAAGCAGGAGGTGCACGATCTCATCGGTGCCGACCCCGACGACATCCTGCTGGTGAGCGCCAAGGAGGGCATCGGCATCGCGGAGCTGCTGGAAGCCGTCGTTGCGCGCGTGCCTGCGCCAAATGGCGACCCCGAGGCGCCGCTGCGCGCGCTCATCTTCGATTCGTACTATGACCGCTACCGCGGCGCGATCCCGAGTGTGCGCGTGGTGGACGGTATCGTCCGTCCCGGAACACAGATCGTCTTCGCGGCGGGCAGCGGCCAGCAATACGAGGTGGCGGAGGTCGGCTTTCATCAGCTTCGGCCGGTAACCACCGACCAGCTCGGACCGGGCGAGGTGGGGTACGTGGTCGCCAACGTGCGCAGCGTGAAGGAAACCCGCGCCGGCGATACGATCATGGACGCCGAGCATCTCGCGGCCACCCCGCTGCCCGGCTACCAGGACGTGCACTCGATGGTGTTCGCGGGGCTGTATCCCACGGACACCCAGCAGTACGAGACGCTGCGGGACGCGCTGGAGAAGCTGCAGCTCAACGACGCGTCGCTGCATTACGAGCCCGAGACCTCCACCGCGCTCGGCTTCGGCTTTCGCTGCGGGTTTCTCGGGCTGCTGCACATGGACATCGTGCAGGAGCGGCTGGAGCGCGAGTTCGACCTCGATCTCGTGACCACCGTGCCAACGGTCGAGTATCACGTGTTCCACACGGACGGCACGCTGGAGGTGCTGGAGAGCCCCGCCAAGATGCCGCCCGCGGGGGTGATCGAGCGCGTCGAGGAGCCGTACGTCAAGGCCCGCATCATGGCACCGGCCGAATACATCGGTCCGATCATGACGCTGGGCACGGAGCGGCGCGGCATCTACAAGAACATGACGTACCTCGATACGGCGCGCGTGGAGTTCGACTGGGAGTTCCCCCTCGCCGAGATCATCCTGGATTTCTTCGACAAGCTGAAGACGATCAGCCGCGGCTATGCGAGCCTGGATTACGAGATGCTCGAGTACCGCGCCAGCGATCTCGTGAAGCTGGACATGCTGATCAACGGCGACCCGGTGGACGCCTTCTCCGTCGTCATCCATCGCGACAAGGCGTACGAATGGGGGCGCAAGATCGCGGACAAGCTGAAGGAGCTCATCCCGCGGCAGCTGTTCGAGGTGGCCATCCAGGCGGCGATCGGCAACAAGGTGATCGCGCGCTCGTCGGTGAAGGCCCTGCGCAAGGACGTGCTGGCGAAATGCTACGGCGGCGATATCACCCGCAAGCGCAAGCTTCTCGAGAAGCAGAAGGAAGGCAAGAAGCGCATGAAACAGGTGGGCTCCGTGGAGATCCCGCAGGAAGCCTTCCTTGCCGTGCTGCAGGTGGAGTGACGCCCGCCCTCGTCATCCAGACCTCCTTCCTCGGCGACACCATTCTGACCACGCCGCTGCTCGCGTATCTCGCGCGGGGCGGCGAGCCCGTGGACGTGCTGGTGACCCCCGCGTCGGCAGCGGTGCTCGCGAACCAGCCGAGCGTTCGCGAGGTGATCGTCTACGACAAGCGCGGCCGCGATCGGGGAATGCGCGGGTTGCTGCGGCTCGCACGCATGCTCCGGTCGCGACGCTACGCCACGGCCTATCTCGCCCAGGGCTCCGTGCGCAGCGGCGCGCTGGCGCTGGCGGCGCGGATTCCGCGGCGGGTGGGCTTTGCCACCTCCGCCGGACGCCGCTTCTACACCGCGCGTATCCCCGCGCCGGAGGGGGAGCATCACGCCGCGCGCCTGCTGTGCCTCGGGATGCAGGGCACCAGCGACCTGCCGACTCGTGAGGCGCTGCGCCCGCGGCTGTATCCCGCCGCCGCCGAACGCGCGGCAGTAGACGCCCTGTTCACCGGGAACGGCTGGGATGTCGCGAGCCCTTTCATCGCCCTGGCGCCGGGCAGCGTGTGGGGGACGAAGAAGTGGCCGCACTATCCGGCGCTGGCGCAGCTGCTCCCGGAGGCGAGGCTGGTCGTCGTCGGATCCGCGGGCGACGCGCCGCTCGCCCGGGCGGTGTGCGAGGCGGCAGGTGATCGCGTGCTCGATGCTACCGGCCGGCTCTCGCTGTTAACCTCGGCGGAGCTGATCCGTCGCGCGCGCGCCCTCGTGACGAACGACTCGTCGCCCCTGCACCTGGCGTCGGCGATGGCGACGCCGACGCTGGCGATCTTCGGGCCCACCGTTCCCGCATTCGGGTTTGGGCCCCTCGCGCCGCGATCCCTGACCGTTGGGCATCCGGGGCTCGCCTGCCGGCCGTGCAGCCGGCACGGTCCGATGAAGTGCCCCCTGGGACATTGGCGCTGCATGCGCGAAATTACGGCCGAGTACGTTGCGGCGGTGCTTCGACAGCTGCTGGATGCACCGGCGCCGGCACTTCCGCCCTTTCCAGAGACGTCACCCCTGCCGCCCGGCCTCTGACCATGCCACCCAAGAAGCGACAGCGATACATCGTCGGCGTGGACCTCGGCGGAACGAACGTGGTCGCCGGCGCGATGTCGGAGGACGGCTCGGAGCATTTCGCGATGCGATCCATCTCGACCAGCGCGGAGCAGGGGGCCGAGGCGGTCGCCGATCGCATCGCCGGCGCGATCGAGGGAGTGATCCTCGACACCATCGCGAAGACCGATGCGCATCGCCGCGACTTCATCGGGATCGGCATCGGCGCGCCGGGGCCGCTGGATCGCGAACGTGGCATCGTGATCGTGGCGCCGAATCTGGGCTGGTTGGACTTCCCCCTGCGCGACCGGATCACCGAACGGCTCGGGCTTCCCGCCACGCTGGACAACGACGCGAACTGCGCGACGGTTGGCGAGTGGTGGCAGGGCGCCGCCCGGGGCGGACGCAACGTCATCGGCATGACGATCGGCACCGGAATCGGCGGAGGGCTGATCGTGGATGGCCGGCTGTTTCACGGCTCGTCCGACGTCGCGGGCGAGATTGGCCACACGACCATCGACCTCAATGGCCGGCACTGCAAGTGCGGCAACTACGGCTGCCTCGAGGCATACGCGTCCGGGCCGGCCATCGCCACGCGTGCGCGCGAGGTGCTGGTGCGAGAGGAGAGCGCCTCGCTGCTGCCCAGCCTCGTCGGGGGGAAGCTGGAACTGATCACGGCGGAAACCGTGTACAATGCGGCGAAGAAGGGCGATGCGGTGGCGAACGAGATCGTGCGCGACACGGCGCGCTACCTGGGCGCCGGCGTGGCCAACCTGCTCAACATCTTCAACGCCGACGTGGTGGTGATCGCCGGCGGCGTGACGCAGGCGGGGGACGCGCTCTTTGCCCCGCTGCAGGCCGAGGTGCGCCGGCGCGCGTTTCGTCCGGCCGTCGAGGCGGCGCGCATCGTGCCTGGTGCGCTTCCCGGGACAGCCGGTGTGGTGGGTGCGGTGGCCACCTTCAAGCTGAAGCATCTGGGCAAGCTGTGACGCGGCGAAAGCGCCTGGGCGTCATCGGTTCCATCGTCTGGGACGTGATCCACGGGCGCGGCCGGCGCACGGCGCCGGTGGAGGAGTGGGGCGGCATCACCTACGCGCTGGGCGGGCTGGACGCGGCCCTCCCCGATGATTGGGAGATCGTGCCGATCATGAAGGTGGGGTGGGACCTGGCCGCCCGCGCGAACGAGTTTCTGCGCACCCTCCGGCACATCGCATCCGACGCGGCACTGGTGGAGGTGCCCTACCCCAACCAGCGCGTGGAGCTGCGCTACTACTCTGACGAGCGCCGCAGCGAGCATCTGCGCGGCGGCCTGCCGGGGTGGAGCTGGCTCGGGCTCAAACCGCTGCTGGAGCTGGCGCGTCTGGACGCGCTGTACGTGAACTTCCTCAGCGGCTGGGAGCTGGACCTGGAAACCATGCAGTTGGTGCGGCAGTGGTTTCCGGGCCCGATCTACTGCGACCTGCACATGAAGGTGATGGCCGTGCAGCCGGACGGCCTGCGGACGCCGCAGCCGCTGCCTAACGTCGCGGAGTGGTGCGCCTGCTTCGACCTGCTGCAGGTGAACGAGGACGAGATGGCGATGATGGCGCCCGATCCGATGGCCCTCTCGGCCACCGCGCTCGCCGCCGGCGTGTCCTGTCTGGTGGTCACGCTGGCGAGGCGCGGCGCGGTCTACTTTGCGGCCCCGGGGTTCGACGCGCTCGCGGACCGCCCTCCACGGCAGCGGCTCGCGACATCGCCGCGGGGCGGCTCGGGAGCGCACGGCGCGGTGCGCACGGCGCTCGTCCCCCTGGACCCCGCGCTCGTCGTCACCGGCGCGGGCGACCCGACCGGCTGCGGCGACGTGTGGGGGGCGACCTATTTCTCCCGGCTGCTTGCCGGTGATAGGTTAGGCCAGGCGCTGCACGCCGCGCATCGAGCGGCCGCTCGCAAGGTGGGACATCTGGGTGCGACCGGCCTCGCCAACTTCCTTCGCGGAGAGCTCAGCCTCACGTGACGACCGTCATCAACGTTCCACCGTCGCTCGACGATCACACGTTCGAGGAAGTGCTCGAGCAGGCAGCCCGACAGCCTGCCGAGGCGAAGCTGCTGGTGGACGCGCGGCACGTGCGGTGGGCGTCGCCGTACGGGCTCACGACGCTGCTTGCGCTCGCGCAGACACGCGCCGAACGCCCCTCGTTGGCGGTGCCGGAGCTGGAGGATACCGCCTCGTACTGGGCGCGCGCCGGCTTCTTTCGCTGCGCGGAGGAGGTATACGATCTGCACGGGAGCTTTCCGAAGCGCGCGGGCCCGAGCGAGTCGAACGTGCTGCTCGAGATGACGGCGGTGGCGAAAAGCGAGGACGTGCACGAGGTGGTGGGGCGCATCCAGCAGAAGGCGCAGCAGATTCTGCGCGAGCTGAGCCTGGATCCCAAGGCGTCGGTGGGGTTCGCGATGACGCTGTCGGAGATCTGCCAGAACATCGTCGAGCACGCGGGGCGTGGAGGCTGGGTGATGGTGCAGACCTATCGCTGGACCAAGCGGCTCGGCCGCCGGGTGGTGGTGATCGCCGTCAGCGACGCGGGGGTGGGATTCCGGAAGTCGCTGGAGAGCGCACCGGGCAAGGAGCGCGGCGACCGCTGGGACGATGCCGCGGCGCTGGAGGATGCCGTCATTCGGGGCGTGAGTCGCTTTCGTGATCCCGGCCGCGGACAGGGGCTCGCCGGCGTGCGACGATATCTCGGCCGCTGGGAAGGGAAGCTCTCGGTGCGCAGCGGCACCGCGCGCATCGCCATCGTGCCGCCGTGGGACGACGATGTGCCGCTTCGGGAGCAGCTTCCCCCCTTCCCCGGCGCGCAGGTGCAGGTCACGATTCCCGAGCGGGTGGCAGGGGCAGCACAGCCCTCGGCGCGTGGGACGCAGCGGTGATGAACCACATCGATCTGAGCTCCGTGCTCCGGCAGACCGTGTCGTGCGATCTCTACTCGAACCTGGTCACCCGGCCCACCGGCGCCGCAGTGCGCGGGCAGATCGAGCAGATGCTCCGGGATACGCGGGAACGGACGCTCACGGTCATCGATTTCTCCCACGTGGCCATGATCGACTTCTCATGCGCGGACGAGGTGATCGCCAAGCTGCTGCTGCGCTACTGCGCCGACGTGCCGCCGCACGAGGCCTACTTTCTCTTCCGCGGCGTGACGGACGAGCACTGGGAGGCGATCGAGGCGGTGCTCGAGCGCCACGGCCTGGCGCTCGTGATCGAACGCGGCGACGACGTGCAGGTGGAGGGCGTGCTGCCGGATGCGGAGCGGCGCACGTGGGAAACGATGCACCGGCTGGGCCGGGTGGGGCCAGCGGATCTCGCCACCGCCCTGGGCACCGGCGCCTCGGAGGTGCAGCTGGCCCTGGACGAGCTCTGGCGCCGCCGACTCGTGATGAAGCTGGACGAGGGCTACGTGGTAGTCGGTGGCGCCGGTGCGCGTCGTGGCTGAGGGCGCGGTCAACCAGCCCCTCCGGGTGCTGCGCCTGATCGCGACGCGCGCGGCCGACGCGGAGCGCGGGCCGGCCGTGTTCATCAACCCGGAGGACGCATCCTTCCGGCTGCTCATCGATGGGGAGCTGGCGTGGGTCTACGGGCCCCGGCGACACGAGCTGGCCACCGTCCACATCGATCCGGAGTTGCCGAAGGGCGAGGTGGTCCTGCGCGACGTGGTGGGCGCCTCCGCGTCGGAGATCGTCCGCGTGATCAAGCCCGACCTCGACAGCCGCGCCCCGCGCGGCGCGCTGGCCTAGGGCCGGGAATCACGCATGGCCGACCGCCACCGCCGCTCCTTCGACCTGCCGACGCTCGCCGTACATGGCGGCGCCGAGGCACCGGACACGAACGCTCCGGTAGTGGCGCCGCTGTATCAGTCCGTGAATTACATCGAGGAGGTGGGTTCGTCCGACGGACCACGCTATCCCCGGTATGGCAACGTGCCGAACGCGGAGCTGGTGCAGCGGCGGATGGCGGCGCTCGAGGGCACAGAGGCCGCCGTGGTGCTGGCCAGCGGCCAGGCCGCAACGGCGTGCGCGCTGCAGGCGCTGCTGCGGCCCGGCGATCACCTGCTGGCGAGCGCCTGGATCTACGGCGGCTCACATCGGCTGCTGCTGCAGGAGTTCTCCGCGATCGGCATCGAGGTGACCCTCGTGGACCCGACGGAAACCCGCGTCTGGCGCCGCCGCATGCGTAAGGAAACGCGCGCGATCTTCGTCGAGACGCCGGTGAACCCAACCTGCCGGGTGGTGGACCTGCGCCCCATCAGCTTCGTCACCAAGGCCGAAGGCATCGCGCTGGTGGTGGATTCCACCTTCGCCAGCCCGGTGAATCTCCGTCCCCTGGAGCACGGCGCGGACGTGGTGGTGCATTCCGCCACGAAGTACTTGAACGGCCACCACGATGTGCTGGGCGGCGTGGTGTGCGGCACGGAGGCGTACGCCGAAGAGGTCCGGCAGAAGATGATGGTGTGGGGCCAGGCGCCCGACCCCTTCGCCTGCTGGCTGCTGGAGCGCGGCTTGAAGACCCTGGACGTCCGAGTGAAGCGGCAGAACGAGAACGCCATGCGCGTGGCCGAGTGGTGCGCGGAGCGCAAGGAGATCAAGCGCGTGCACTACGCGGGACTGCCCTCGCATCCGGACCACGAGGTGGCGCGCACGCTTCTTGACGGGTTCGGCGGGATGATGGCCATCGAGGTCGCGGGCGGGGCACGCGCGGCGGAGCGTGCGGTCCGCAAGCTCAAGGTGTTCCGCCATGCGCCGAGTCTGGGCGGAGTGGACTCCCTGGTGTCCGAGCCGCGCCTCACGTCGCACGCGCATCTGGACGCGCAGGAGCGCGCCCGGCTGGGGATTCCCGACGGCATGCTGCGGCTCAGCATCGGGATCGAGTCAGCAGACGACCTCATCGCGGATCTCGAGCAAGCGTTTCGCTGAGCGGCGGGCCATGACCGACATCGCGCGCGAGCCTGCCGCGACGGAGCGGCGCCGCGAGGAGCGCCGCACCAACGAGCGCCTCCTGGAGCTCACGCTGCCGGAGTTCCGCAGGATGCTGGTGACGACGCTGCTGTTCGCGATCGTCCTGCTGCTGTTCCTGTGGATGGTCCGCACGGTGATCATCGCGACGATCCTCGGGGTCGTCGCGGCGGTGTATCTGCGGCCGGCGTATCTGGCCATCCGGCGGCATGTCCGGCACAGTGCCAGCGCGGCCACCCTCACGCTGCTCATCGTCATCGTGCCGATTCTCGCGTTGCTGGCCTACAGCTACATGGAGCTCGCCAACGTGGCCGCCTACGTCGACGCGCATCAGCACGAGATCGCGCTGAAGATCGATGCGGCCATCCACCGGCTGCCCTTCCTGCAGGGTGCGAACACGGCCGAGTCGGTGGATCGCTGGGTGCTCACGGCGTCCAACTATGGCGCGCGCATCCCCACGATCATCCGCTCCGCCCTGGCGACGTTCTCGATCGCCGCGACGATCTTCGTGTTCACGGCCTTCTACTTCATGGTGGACGCGATCCGCATCGTCGGCTATCTGCGGAGCAAGATCGCGCCGCGATACGCGGAGCTCACGCAGGCGCTGGAGGCGAACGTCCGGGGCGTGCTGTACGGCGCCATCTATTCGACTTTCGTCACGCAGGCGATCAAGTCGGCGATCATCCTGGCGATGAACATCGCCTTTCACGTGCCGCTCGCGGGCGTGCTCGCGCTGATCTCGTTCGTGGTGGGCTTCTTCCCGATCGTCGGCTCGTGGACGGTGTACGTCCCGGTGGCCGCGTGGCTCGCGATCTTCCGCGATGCACCGGGCCAGGCGGTCGCGATGCTGGCGATCGGCTTCTTCGTGAACACGGTGTACATTTCCACGTTCCTGCGCCCGAAGATCGCCGCCGAGCGGTCCAAGGTGCTGAACTTCTACTGGATGCTCGTGGGGCTCGTCACCGGCGTCTATACCTCGGTCTCGTGGGCATCCTGCTGGGGCCGATCGTGATCGGGTTGCTGAAGGCGATCCTGGACACGATCACGGCGAGCTCGAGCTGGCAGCTGGTGGACGCGCCCGGTGACGTCGAACCGGCCGATGCGTCTGACCGTATGCCATGATTCGTTTCACGAAAGTCAGCAAGCTGTATCCGCGCTCCGGCCTGGCTCTGCGCGACGTCAGCTTTCACGTCGCCAAGGGTGAGTTCGCCTTTCTCACCGGAGCGAGCGGCGCGGGCAAGAGCACGGTCCTGAAGCTGATCTTCATGGAGGAGCGGCCCACGGCCGGCGAGGTGCAGGTGGGCGGCTTCAGCTCGTACGAGATCAGGCGTAAGGAGATCGCGCAGCTGCGGCGCCGTCTGGGCATCGTTTTCCAGGACTTTCGCCTGCTGGAAGACCGCACCGCAGAGGCGAACGTGGCCTTCGCCCTTGAGGTGACGGGGACCCCGCGCGGCAGCATCGCGGCGAAGGTGCACCGCGTGCTCGCGCAGGTGGGCCTCGCCTCCAAGGGCGGCGCGTATCCACGCGAGCTCTCGGGGGGCGAGCAGCAGCGCGTGGCCATCGCGCGCGCGCTGGTGAACGATCCGGTGCTGCTCGTCGCCGACGAACCCACCGGCAACCTGGACGAGCGGGCCACGCGCGGCGTCTTCCAGCTGCTGCGCGAGATCAACGCGAACGGCACGGCAGTGCTGATGGCCACGCACAACCTCGAGCTGATCCGCCACTCCGACTACCGCACCATCGAGATGGACCATGGGCAGATCGTCTTCGATTCCGCGGAAGCGGCGCGGACGGCGATCGAGCGCATGGCCGAGTGAGCCGAGCCGACCATGCCTGCCGTCCGTGACGCCGCCATCGCCTTCCGGCGCGCTCCCCTCCTGAGCGCGTTGAGCATCACCACCATCGCCTTCTCCCTGTTTGCGGTGGGGCTGTTCGGACTGGTGGTGCTGAACATTCGCGCCGCTCTCCAGAAGGTGGAGGAGCGGGTGGAGATCCGCGCCTTCGTGACCGAGAAGACCACGGTCGAGCAGATGGCGCTCGCCTCGGAAGAGATCACGAAGTACCCCGAGGTCCAGCGCGTCGATATCGTGACCCAGGATCAGGCGCTGGAGCGCGCGCGCCGCGAGCTCGGTGAGTTCAGAGACGTGTTCGAGGCAGGGGTGCTGCCCGCCTCCATCGACGTGCACCTGCAGCCGGGCTCGCGCGACCCGGCCACCGTCCGGCGCGTCGCGGACCGACTGCGCGGCTTCGACTTCATCGACGACGTCCGCTTCGGCGAGGAGTGGCTCACGCAGCTCTATCGCCTGCGCAACATCGCCGCGGTGGCCGGGATCGCGCTGGGGCTGGCCTTCGCTATCGTGGCGGTGATCATCATCGGTGCAACGATCCGCATGGCCGTGCTGGCGCGCAGCCGAGAGATCGCCATCATGCGCCTGGTGGGCGCCACCGATGGGTACGTGCGGCGGCCCTTCCTGCTCGAGGGCTTCGTGAAGGGCGTGCTCGGCGGTCTGCTCGCACTTCTGCTCACCTGGCTCGCCCTCGAGGGCATCAGCCAGTATCTGAGCTTCCAGACCGTGTTCTTCGATCGCGCGCTGGCGATCGTCGGCATCGCCGGCGGAGCCCTGCTGGGACTCGTGGGCAGTGCCGTGTCCGTGGGGCGGCATCTCCGGCGGGTATGATGGGATCCGGGCTACACGGAGCGAAGGGCGGACGCACCGCAACTGGCTCCTGCACCGTGCCGCAGCCCGTTTTCGTGTCTCGTGGCGCCATGCACGCAGCGCGATGCTCGCTCTATATGGCCGTGTGCGCGCTGCTGCTGTTCGGGGCGCCACGGCTCGCGGGCGCCCAGCAGACCGAGGCCAAGCTGCGGCAGCAACGCGCCGAGCTGGATCGCATTCGGGCCGAACGCGCGGCCCTCGAGCGGCGGATGCTGGAGCTCCAGGGTACCGTGCACGATCTCTCCGAGGAGGTCGCGAACCTCAACGCCCGGCGCGAGGCCACCGAGCGCCTCGTGGCGACCCTCGACCGTCAGCTCGCCGCGATCAATGGCGACGTCGTGCAGGCCACGCGCAACATGGCGCGGGCGGAGGACGAGCTGGACGCGCAGCGCGCGACGCTCCGGCGCCGGCTCGTCGACATCTACAAGCGCGGGCCAATGTATACCACCGAAGCGCTGCTCTCGGCGCAGTCGTTCGGCGAACTGGTGGCGCGTTACAAGTATCTGCATCTGCTCGCGCTGCACGACCGCGCGCTGGTGCGCCACGTGCAGGACCTGCGCGACCAGGTGGCACGGGAGCACACGCGGCTCATCGCGTTGCAGGACGCGCTCAAGGAGAATCGCAACGACAAGCGCGTGGAAGAGGAGAACCTGCGCTACCTCGAGCGCGAGCGCGCGGCCAGCCTGGCCAGCGCCCAGCGCAGCGCGCGCACCGCGGAGGTGAAGCTCGAGCGCCTGCGGCGTACCGAGGGGCAGATCACCTCGACCATCGCGGCGTTCGAGGCGGCGCGCCGCCGCGCCGAAAGCGCCCGCCCGAGCTCCGCCCGCCGCGGCAGCTCCATCAGCACCAGCGACTACGGCCGGCTGGACTGGCCGGTGGAAGGTCCGCTGGTCTACACGTACGGCAAGGCCCAGACCGCGACCAACACCACGATTCGCTGGAATGGCGTGGGTATTCGAGCATCCGTTGGCACACCCGTGCGTGCGATCGCGGCGGGGCGTGTCGTGAGCGTGGGCCAGCTGGGTACGTACGGCCTCACGGTCATCATCGAGCACGGCGGCGGCGACTACTCCATCTACGGCTCGCTCGGCCGCGCCAGCGTGGAGATGCAGCAGTCGGTTGCCAAGGGCGAGATCATCGGCACGGTCGGCATCTCGGATCCCGATCTTCCGCCGCATCTGCACTTCGAGATCCGGCACGGCGGCCCCGCGGTCGACCCGGCGGACTGGCTCCGCGGCGCGCGATAGCGCGCGGCACACATGAGACGGTGTACCGGCAGACCGTGGCCGTGGCCCACCTGACGTCCGCATCGGATCTCCTCGGGGCCCACATCTCGATCGCCGGCGGCACGCACGAGGCGCCGCCGCGGGCGCAGGCCATCGGCGCGACGGCGATGCAGGTCTTCACCAAGATGGCCAATCGCTGGGCGGAACGACTGTGCGAGGATGCCGAGTGCCGCGCCTTCCGTGCCGCGCTGGAGGCGACCGACGTGCGCCTGTCCGTCGCACACGATTCATATCTGATCAACCTCGCCAGCCCGGACGACGCGCTGCGGCGGCGATCGGTCGAGTCGTTCGTCGCGGAGCTGGCGCGCTGCGAGGCCCTTGGCCTGCAGTTGCTCGTGTCGCATCCGGGGAATTACATGGATGACCGCGACAGCGGCATCGCGCGCAACGCCGACGGCATCACGGAGGCGCTCGAGCGCGTGCCGGGCCACACCGTCGTCTGTCTCGAGACCACCGCGGGCGCGGGCACGGTACTCGGCGCCACCTTCGAGGAGCTGGCAGCGATCATCGACCGCGTGCCTCCGGCGCGGCGCGGCCGCGTGGGCGTCTGCGTCGATACCTGCCACCTCTACGCCGCGGGCTACGATCTGGTTGGCGACTACGCCGGCGTGTGGTCGCGCTTCGATGCCGTTCTGGGATACGACCGGCTGCGCGTCATGCATCTCAACGACTCCAAGATGCCGTTCGCGTCCCGGCGCGACCGGCACGAGCTGATCGCCGAAGGCGCTCTGGGCGAATCCCCCTTTCGCCAGATCATGCGGGACGCGCGCCTGGCCGGCATCCCGAAGGTGATCGAGACGCCGAAGCTGGACGACGCGATTGCGACCGATCGGCGGATGCTCGAGCGCCTGCGGAGCTATCGTCCCGGTTAGTGCAACGCTTCGGGCACGTGGCGCGTCCCTCTCTTGAGGCCCAGCTTCAGGCGAGCCTGGCACGCGGCTGGCGTCCAGCCCGCCCGTCTCATACTCTTACCAGATGCCTGCGCGCACGACCACTCGACTGAGCAGTTGGCTTGGCTACTTCGCGGCCGTCCTGGCCGTGGTGGCGCAGCTGGCTGTCGTGGTCGCGCCCATCGCCGAGGGACGCGAAGGCGTCGGCGCACCAGCGCACGTCGAAGCCGCCGGCACGCACCTGCACTATTCCCACAACGAGACCACGTGCGCCGCCTGCCAGGCGCGCCTGCTGCACGGCACGGTGGTGCTCGCGCCCGCGCCCATGGCCGCGCCCGCGCTGCACGCCTTCGACGGCGATGCTCCGGCGCCGCTGGTCGCGACATACGATCCCGCCCGCCAGTA
Source organism: Gemmatimonadaceae bacterium (assembly GCA_035273185.1). GTDB lineage: Bacteria > Gemmatimonadota > Gemmatimonadetes > Gemmatimonadales > Gemmatimonadaceae > AG2. The sequence goes on along the minus strand of DATEPM010000212.1, from coordinate 12,533 downwards.
TCTCTCCCGAGCGCCTCCCGTGTGAGCTGAGCTCTGCAACTGTAGTTGGTTCGACTCGGTTCACATCTCAGGGAGAACATGTACGCTTTACTCGGCTGGTGCGCGCTGGTCGCGCTCGGCCGCGCCGTTCCCGCGCAGGGCCCGGCTCGGCTGGCGGACGTGCGTGGCCCGAACGTTCTGTCCGACCGCGCCGCGCCCGTCGCCGCGCCGGGGGATACCATCCGCCTCACCCGGCGCGCCGCCATCGCGGAGGCGCTCGCCCGGAATCCGCAGATCGAGATCGCGCGCCAGCAGACGGCACAGGCACGCGCACGCCGGGTGCAGGGAATAGCGATCCCGGATCCGGCGCTCGTCGCGTCCTACGATGAGCAGACCCGCCTGTTCGGGCTCGGGACCGCGGGATCACGGCCGGTCTCGCTGGATCTGGCGGTGCCGTTTCCGGACAAGTTCCGGCTGCAGAATCGGATCGGCACCGCCGACATCGGCAGCTTCGAATCGAACTTCGTCCTCCAACGTCAGCTGGTGGCATTCCAGACGTCGGCCGCGTACGACTCGCTCCTCGTCGCACAGCGGCATCGGGCGGACCTGCAGGAAGGCCTGCTGCTCGCATCCGATTTTCTCAAACGGACGCAGGCGCGGTATGCGGCGGGAACCGCGGCGAAGCTCGACGTCATCAAGGCGCAGGTGGACGTTGCGCAGGCGCGCAATGATCTGATCGCGAGCGAGCGCGACGTGGCCACGGCGGAGGCATCGCTCAACCGCCAGCTGGGTCGCGACATCAGCGCACCCATCACGCCCGCCGACTCGCTCGACGTGCCGCCGCCCCTGCCGGACTCCTCGGAGATCGACCGCATCGCGCTGGCCAATCGGCCGGAGCTTGCCATCCTGCAGAATCAGCAGCGCGGTGCGGCCGCGAACACCGCCCTCGCCCGCGAGTACTGGCTGCCCGACCTCACGGTCGGCATCTCGCGCGATTACGCCCTACCCGGGTCGCCACTCTTCACCACCGGCATCGCGCTGCCCCTGCCTGCGTTCTTCTGGCAGCACACCAACGGCGAGATCGCCGCATCCGCGCATTTCGAGCGGGAGCTCGCGGCCACGTACCGCGATACGCGCGCCCAGGTGGTGCAGGACGTCCGTTCGGCCTATGCCAGCGCGAGTACGGCCATGCGCCAGGTCACCTTCATCCGCGACGAGCTGGTGCCATCGGCGCGCGAGGCGTTTCGCGTGGCCACCACGAGCTACACCCTCGGCGGCGCGTCGGCGCTCGAGGTGCTGGACGCACGCCGCGCCCTGCTCGACGCCGAGAGCCAACTCGCCGACGCCCTCGCCGACGCCAACACGTCGCGCGCCGATCTCGAGCGCGCGCTCGGCGTTCCCATTCAGTCGCTCGGAGCCAGCAACCGATGAGTCCCAGGATCACACGCTCGCTGAGCGGCATGGCCCTTCTCGCGTGCTTCGTCAGCCTCGACGCCTGTTCGTCCAGCGGGTCCGATACCGCGGCGGATTCGGCCAGTGCGGCGCCGGCCGCGTTCACGATCACGCCGGAGCAGCAGCAGCGCATTCACGTCATCACCGTACAGCTGGCCCCCTATCGGCCCACCGTGCAGGCGACCGGCAACGTCGCCTTCAACGGTGACCGGTCGACCCAGGTGCTGTCGCCCCTCTCGGGACCGGCCACGCGGGTGGTGGTGAACCCCGGCGCGTTGGTGCACGCGGGCGAGCCGCTCGCCTACGTCTCGTCCCCGGACTTTGCCGCCGCGGTGGCCGAGTATCGCAAGGCGCAGACGGGCTATCGCAACGCCCGGCGCATCGCCGACCGCGATTCGGCGCTCTTCGCGAACGATGCCCTTGCGCGCGGGGACCTGGAGCAGGCGCAGGCAGACGTGGCCGCGGCCGAGGCAGACCTCGACGCGGCGGTGCAGCAGATGCGCGCCCTCGGCGTGGACGAGGCGGACATTCGCGCCGTGCAGCAGGGGAAGAGTACCCCGATCGAAGCGATCATCCGAGCGCCGATTGACGGCACGGTCGTGGAGAAGTTGATCTCGCCGGGCCAGCTGCTGCAGGCGGGCACCACCCCCTGCTTCACCATCGCCGATCTGAGCACGATGTGGGTGATGGCGAACGTCTTCGCCGATGACATCCGGGACGTCGCGGTGGGGCAGCCGGTGGACATCATCACCGATGCGAGCCCCACGCCCATTCCCGGACGGGTGGATTACGTGGCGTCGCTGGTGGACCCGGGCACGAAGGCGGTCTCGGTGCGCATCGTGGCGCCGAACAACAACCACGTGCTGCGCAAGGACATGTTCGTCCACGTCGCCATCAAGGCGTCGGCGGAGAAGACCGGTCTCCTGATCCCGACGTCCTCGGTGATGCGAGACGAGCAGAATCTTCCCTTCGTGTTCATCGCCACGAAGAACGGGTATGTGCGCCGCCGCATCGACCTCGGCTCGCGTGTCGGCGAGCAGTACGCCGTGACGTCGGGCCTCGCGGCAGGCGATCGCGTGGTGACCGAGGGGGCGCTCTTCCTTCAGTTCGCGGAGAGCCAATGACCACCACGCAGGAGCCCAGGCTCCATCCGGATCGGCCGCCGCGCGAGCCCGTCCCGATGGAGAACTTCGAGGGCAAGCGGGGGCCGATCCAGCGGCTGGTGGAGGCAGCCATCTCCCAGCCGCTGCTGGTCGGGATTCTCACGCTGGGGCTCATCGGGTTGGGGATCTTCTCGCTCAAGCGGCTGCCCGTGGACGCCTATCCCGACGTCTCGCCGCCGGGCGTGGAGCTCACCGCGCAGTGGCCCGGGCACGCGGCCGAGGAGGTCGAGCGACTCATCACGGTGCCCATCGAGACCGAGATGAACGGACTGCCGAATCTGGTCGTGACGCGCTCGGTGTCGCTGTATGGACTATCGAACATTCGTATGACGTTCACCGACGCGACGGACCTCTGGTTCGCGCGGCAGCAGGTGAACGAACGTCTGTCGGGCATCGGCCTGCCCGAGGGTGTGGAGACGGAGATGGAGGCCCCCTTCTCGCCGTCCGGACTCGTGTATCGATACGTGCTGCAGAGTCCCGACCGCTCCGCGATGGAGCTCCACGTCCTGCAGGACTGGATCCTGGACAAGGCCTACCGCGCCGTGCCCGGCGTGGCCGATCTCTCGTCGCTGGGCGGCGAAACGATGCAGTATCAGGTGCTGGTGGATCCGAACAAGCTCGCGGGCGCGGGTCTGGCCGTGAGCGACGTGGCCGACGCCCTGGGCGCGAACAACGGCAATGCGGGCGGCGGCTTCTACTCCGAGGGGGGACAGTTCTTCTACGTCCGCGGGTTGGGCCGCGTCGCGACCCTGGACGACATCCGGAACATCGTGCTCGCCGTGAAGAACGGCACGCCGGTGCTGGTGAAGGACATCGGGGACGTGGTGATCGGCCATGCGCCGCGATTGGGCCAGTTCGGCTACAACGACCAGGACGATGCCGTGGAGGGCGTGGTCCTGATGCGCACCGGCGAGCAGGCGCAGGTCGTCCTCCGGCGCGTGGAGGAGAAGACGCGCGAGCTGAACGATCGCATCCTGCCGAAGGACGTGAAGGTCGTCCCCTTCTACGATCGCAGCGATCTGGTGCATCTCACCACGCACACGGTGATGGACAATCTGCTGCGCGGCATTCTGCTCGTGGTGGTCGTCCTCATCTTCTTCCTGTACGACGTGCGGTCGGGGCTCATCGTCGCGGTGACCATCCCGCTGTCCCTGCTCATCGCGTTCATCTGTCTCGATCTGCGCAACATCCCCGCGAACCTGCTCTCGATAGGCGCCATCGACTTCGGGATTCTGGTGGACGGCGCCGTCGTGATGGTGGAGAACATCCACCGCCAGCTCGCGCGGAGGCAGGGCACGGCGTATCGCGTGCGCGACGTGATCCTCGAGGCCGCCTCGGAAGTGAATCGTCCCATCGTGTACGCCGTCGCGGTGATCGTCGCGGGCTTCCTGCCGATCTACGCCCTGGCCGGCGCCTCGGGCAAGCTCTTTCGCCCCATGGCCGATACGACGATCTATGCGCTCGTCGGGTCGCTGATCCTCACGCTGACGGTGATACCGGTGCTCTGCGCCTGGGTGCTGCGCCGGGGGGTGGTGGAACGGCGGAACCGCGCGTTCGAGTGGATCCGCGATCAGTACGCGCGCAGCCTCGACTGGTGTCTTTCCCACGGGCGCGAAACGATCGTGGGCACGCTGGTGCTGTTCGCGTTGTCCATCGTGATCGCCATGACGCGCGGCGGGGAGTTCATGCCCAAGCTGGATGAGGGCGCGCTGTGGGTGCGCGCGACGATGCCGTACACCATCTCCTTCGAGGAGTCGTCGCAGATCGTCCCGCAGGTGCGCCGGATTCTCAGCTCGTTTCCCGAAGTGACGGTGGTCGCATCGGAACATGGACGTCCCGACGACGGCACCGATCCCACGGGCTTCTTCAACGCGGAATTCTACGTGGGGCTGAAGCCGTACGGAGAGTGGAAGGGACCGTATCGGACGAAGGACGAGCTCATCGCGGCGGTTCAGCGCAAGCTCGCCATCTTTCCGGGCATCACCTTCAACTACACCCAGCCCGCAGAGGACGCGGTGGACGAGGCGCTCACTGGCCTCAAGTCCTCGCTGGACGTCAAGGTGTTCGGCACCGATCTCGGGGTGCTCGAGCAGAAGGGGCGCCAGATCAAGAGTGTGATCGAGCGGGTGCCTGGCATCCAGCACGTCACCCTGGTGCAGGAGCTGGGGCAGCCCAGCCTCACGGTCACCGTGGATCGGGAGAAGCTGGCACGCTATGGCCTGAGCGTGTCCGCGGTGAATGGGTTGATCGAGGCGGCGGTCGGCGGCGCCGCGGCCACGCAGGTGGTGCAGGGGGAGCGGACGTTCGATCTGGTGGTGCGGCTCCAGCCGCAGTATCGCGCGACGCCCGATCAGATCGGGAACATCCTGCTGGCCACCCCCGACGGCCAGCAGATTCCGCTGCGCGAGGTGGCCACCATCGAGGTCGCGAACGGCGCCGCGTTCATCTACCGGCAGGACAACTCACGGTACATCGGCGTGCAGTACTCGGTGGAGGGGCGCGACCTCGCGAGCGCGGTGAACGATGCCCGGCGCGCGGTGCAACGCGACGTGAAGCTGCCCTTCGGCTACTCCACCCTCTGGGGCGGTGAGTTCGAGGAGTACACGGCATCGCGCGCACAGATCAACGTCGTGCTGCCGATCACGATCATCCTGATCTTCGGCATCCTGTTCGTGCTGTACCACAATTTCAAGTTTCCGCTCATCACGGTGGTCGGCGTGATCCTGTCCGCGCCGCTGGGCGGCCTGGTCGCGATGCTGATCACGGACACGCCATTCTCCGTGTCGTCCATGATCGGCTTCCTGGCGCTGTTCGGTGTCTCCGTGCAGACTGCCGTGGTGTACATTTCGTACGCCAATGAGCTCCGTCTGGGTGGCTTCGACATCGCCGAGGCAACCCGCACCGCCGCGTTGCTGCGGCTGCGCCCCATCATGATGACGGCACTGGTGGCCGCGCTCGGCCTGCTGCCCGCCGCGCTCTCCACCGGCGTGGGCTCGGACACGCAGAAGCCGTTCGCGCTGGTGATCGTCGGCGGGCTCTTCTCCCGACTTCTCATCAGCATCTTTCTGATGCCGGTGCTGTACGCGGTGGCGGCACGGGAGGGAGACCACCTGGAAGTGTGAGGCAGGGGTGCCGGGCGGGCACGCCGCCCGGCGCCTGACGTTCGCGGCCAGGTTCCGCTATTGTTCAGCTCTGGCCTATGACGAAACGCCAAGACGCACTCGATTACCACGCGCGCGGTCGTCCCGGGAAGATTGCGGTCGTTCCCACGAAGCCGCTCACGAACCAGCGCGATCTTTCGCTCGCCTACACGCCGGGCGTCGCGGAGCCCTGCCTGGAGATCCAGCAGGATCCCGACCTGGCCTACACCTACACCGCCAAGGGCAATCTCGTGGCGGTGGTCACCAACGGCACGGCGGTGTTGGGGCTCGGCAACATCGGCGCGATTGCCGGCAAACCGGTGATGGAGGGTAAGGGAAACCTCTTCAAGCAGTTCGCGGACATCGACGTTTTCGACATCGAGGTCGGGTCCGAGCAGGCGGACGACGTCATCAAGTTCTGCCAGCTGCTCGAGCCCACCGTCGGGGGCATCAATCTCGAGGACATCCGGGCGCCGGACTGCTTCTACATCGAGGAGACGCTCCGGAAGACGATGAAGATCCCGGTCTTCCATGACGACCAGCACGGCACCGCGATCATCTCCGGTGCCGCGCTGCTCAATGCCCTGGAGATCGTCGGGAAGGACATCGCAGAGGCACGGGTCGTGTTCTCGGGCGCGGGCGCGGCCGCGATCTCCACCGCCGAGCACTACGTGCGCCTCGGCGTCCGGCGCGAGCACATCATGATGTGCGATCGCGAGGGGGTGATCTACCGCGGTCGCAAGGGCGCCATGGACCCGTACAAGGCACGCTTCCAGGTGGAGACGCCCGCGCGCAGCATCGCCGACGCGCTGGTGGGCGCGGACGTCTTCGTGGGGCTCTCGGCCGCGGGCGCGGTGACGGGCGAGATGGTCGCCCGCATGGCGGACCGGCCGATCATCTTCGCGCTGGCCAACCCAGTGCCCGAGATCCTCCCGGAGGACGTGCGAGCGGCGCGGGATGATGCGATCATCGCGACGGGCCGAAGCGATTATCCCAACCAGGTGAACAACGTCCTCGGATTTCCGTTCATCTTTCGCGGCGCGCTGGATGTGCGGGCGACGGAGATCAATGAGGAGATGAAGATGGCCGCGACGCGTGCGCTCGCGCTGCTGGCGAAGCAGGACGTGCCGGAGAGCGTGGCGTCGCTGTACGGCCTGCACGAGGTGAAGTTCGGCCCCGAGTACCTCATCCCCTTCCCCTTCGATCCGCGCGTGCTCCTGTGGGTGGCCCCGGCGGTGGCCTGGGCCGCGGTGGCGAGCGGTGCGGCCAATGATTTCGTGGAGCTGGATGAGTACCGGGAGCGGCTGGAGGCGCGGTTGGGCCGGGCCCGCGGGATCATGCGGGGCGTGATCAACCGCGCCATCGCAGGCCCCAAGCGCGTGGTGTATCCGGAGGGCGAGGACCCGAAGCTCATCCGCGCCGCCGCGATCGTGGTGGACGAGGGGATCGCGCAACCCATCCTGCTGGGCAATCGGCAGTCCATCGAACGGGCCGCCGCGGCGATGCACATCTCGCTCGCCGATATCGAGATCGAGGATCCCGCGACCTCGCCGCGGCGCGAGGGGTATGCGCATTTCCTCTGGTCCCGGCGCCAGCGCAAGGGCATGAGCCTGGAGGAGGCGCGCCGGCGCCTGTTCAATGGAAATTATTTCGGCTCGTGCATGGTGGCGCGGGGCGATGCCGACGCGCTGGTCTCGGGTGTCAACCTGCACTACCCGGAGACCATCCGGCCCGCACTCGAGGTGATCGGCGCGCACGCGAAGGCGGGGCTCGTGAGCGGCATGTACATGCTCGTCTTCGAGAAGCACGTGATCTTCTGCGCCGACACCACGGTGAACATCGAGCCGACCGCCGAACAGCTCGCCCAGATCGGATTCTCCGCCAGCCGGATCACGCGCACCCTTGGCATCGAGCCGCGCATCGCCATGCTGTCCTTCTCGAACTTCGGTTCGGTGCGGCACCCGGAGGCCGAGAAGGTGGCGCGCGCCGTGCAACTCCTCCGGCAGCGTGACCCCTCGCTCGTGGTGGACGGCGAGATGCAGGCGGATACCGCGCTCGAGCCGGACGAGCACCAACGCGACTATCCCTTCAGCGCGCTGAAGGGCCAGGCCAACGTGCTCATCTTTCCGAACCTGAGCGCCGGCAACATCGCGTACAAGCTGCTGGATCATCTCGGGGGCGCCACGGCCATCGGACCCATCCTCGTGGGCATGAGCCGGCCGGTGCACGTGCTCGAGCGGGGGGCCGACGTGCAGGACATCATCAACATGACGGCCGTGGCGGTGGTGGACGCCCAGGGTCGTTCGTACACGGCGGAGCCGCCGTCGAAAGCACCTAACGGTGCGGCCCCGTCAGTCTTCTCGAGGTTATGACCGATATGGCGACGCAGGCGAAGCCGCAGCATGCAGCGCGAGACCGACACGGCAAGGTCGGGCTCGAGTCGCTGGGGCTGCATCCGCGCGGCGAGGTGCACTGGAACCTCGTGGCATCGGTGCTCATCGAGGACGCGGTGCGCCGCGGCGAGGGCAGCCTGGCCGAGATGGGCCCCTTCGTCGGGATCACGGCGCCGCATACCGGCCGCTCACCGAAGGACAAGTTCATCGTGCGCGAGCCGAGCTCGGAGCAGGACGTGGACTGGGGCTCGGTGAACCAGCCGATCCCTGCCGAGAAGTTCGAGGCGCTGCTCGCGGACGTACGCACGTACCTCGACGGCCTGGACGAGCTGTTCGTGCAGGATCTCTACTGCGGCGCGGACCCGAACTACCGGCTCTCCGTGCGCTACGTGTCCCCGAGCGCGTGGCACATGGCGTTCGTGCGCAACATGTTCATCCGCCCGGACGTGGCGGCGCTGGCGTCCTTCGATCCGAACTTCACCGTATTGCACGCACCGGAGTTCCAGGCGGATCCCGCAAAGCACGGGACACGCTCGGGCACGTTCATCATCCTGAACCTCGCCAGGCGCACGATTCTCATCGGAGGCACGCGGTACGCCGGAGAGTTGAAGAAGGCGATGTTCACGGTGATGAATTACTACCTGCCGAAGCAGGGCGTGCTCTCGATGCACTGCTCCGCGAACATCGGCCCGGCCGGCGACACGGCCCTGTTCTTCGGCCTCTCCGGGACCGGCAAGACGACGCTCTCCGCCGACCCGCAGCGAACGCTCATCGGCGACGACGAGCACGGGTGGTCGCCCGAAGGGGTGTTCAACTTCGAGGGTGGGTGCTACGCCAAGGTGATCAATCTCTCGCCCGACGGCGAGCCGGACATCTATCAGACGACGCAGATGTTCGGCACCATTCTGGAGAACGTGGTGCTCGATCCGCTCACGCGCCGCGTGCGCTACGAGGACCAGTCGATCACCGAGAATACCCGCGCGTCGTATCCACTGCATTACATCCGCAACTCCGCACCCGGCGGACGCGGGGGCCATCCCAGGAACATCGTGTTCCTCGCGGCGGACGCCTTCGGCGTCCTGCCGCCGGTGGCGAAGCTCACGCGCGATCAGACGCTGTACTACTTCCTCTCCGGCTACACGGCCAAGGTGGCGGGCACCGAACGCGGGATCACGGAGCCGAAGGCCACCTTCTCATCGTGCTTCGGCGACGTCTTTCTGGTGTGGCACCCCAGCGCGTATGCCGAGATGCTCGGCGCGCTGGTCGAGCAGCACGGGTCCCACGTGTGGCTCGTGAACACCGGATGGACTGGAGGTCCGTACGGCGTGGGCACGCGCATGAAGCTGGGCTACACCCGCACGATGGTGGAGGCGCTGCTGCGCGGGGAGCTCGCCAGAACGCCGGTCAGCATCGATCCCGTGTTCGGGCTCGCGGTGCCGAGGGGGATTCCGGGCATCCCCGACGAGGTGCTGCGCCCGCGCGACACGTGGCAGGACCCGGCCGCGTACGACGCGCAGGCGAAGAAGCTGGCGGGCATGTTTCGTGAGAACTTCCGGAAGTTCGAGGGCTTCGTCAGCCAGGCCGTCACCAACGCCGGGCCGCATATCTAGTGCTCTTCCCGGAAATTTCGGGGACATCGCGCTGCCCCAACGACGAGGGAGTATACGGATGCGGCGGATGAACTACCCGGATGCGGCGAATCGTCCCGCGTGGCGGGACGGCTCCGCTCACCACGAGCCGTGAATGAATTTTGAAACTGCACAGCCACGGAGCACTACTCGCGCGCACGCCTGTTCTCGCGAGTAGGAGCTGAGAGGCGGGTCCCCGTGAGGGCGGCGTGACGTTCGAGATCATTCGCGATCCGCTCTGGAACAACATCGCGCTCGATGATCTGGCGCTCCGGTTGGTGGACTCGCCGGCGTTCCAGCGGCTGCGCTACGTGCGTCAGCTCGGGCTCGCGTTTCTGGTCTACCCGGGCGCCACGCACTCGCGCTTCGAGCACGCGCTGGGCACGTACCACCTGGCGCGGCGCGCGCTCGCGCTGCTGGACGAGCGCGAGATCCTGGCGGGCATGCCGAGGGAGGCCTGCCAGATCGTGCGCGTCGCCGCGCTCCTGCACGACATCGGCCACTATCCCTTCTCGCACGCCCTGGAGGAGATCGGTGCGCTGCACCACGAAGAGGTCGCGCGACCGCTCATCGTCGAGGGCGAGGTGGCGGCCGTGCTGCGCCGGTCGCTCGGCGACGGTGCGCCGGACGAGATCGTCCGTCTGATTCGCGGCGAGAGCCTGAGCCCCCTGCAACGTCTCATCTCCGGTTCTCTGGATCTCGACAAGCTGGACTACCTGAAGCGCGACGCGCTGATGTGCGGTGTCCCCTATGGCGAGATCGACGTGGACCGGCTGCTCAACTCCCTGACGATGGTGGAGAGCAACGGGCGCCGCGAGATCGGCATCATCGAGAAGGGACTGGCCGCGCTCGAGTCCCTGCTCTTCGCACGGTATCAGATGTATCGCAACGTCTACTGGCACCACGCCGTACGCAGCGCCACGGCGATGTACAAGCGGCTGGTGGAGGATGCCGTGCACGCGGGGTCGCTGGACGCGCAGGCGCTGGCCGCGTTCACCGACGAGGGCCTGCTGCACGACCTCGCGCGCCGCGCACCCACGCCACTCCTGGCCGCGCTGCGCGAGCGGCGCCTGTACAAGCGCGCCGCGCAGGCGCCCGCGGCGGAGCTCGAGCCGGGCGCCGCCGAGTGGATTGCGGATGACCGTGCCCTGACACGCCGTGCCGAGGATGCCCTGGCGGCGGAGCTGGGGCTCGCCGCGGGCGACGTGCTGCTCGACTTCCCTGCCAAGACGCAGATGCTCGGCCTCGACATGCCGGTGCTACGCCGCGGCGGCGAGCTGCACCGGCTCACGGCCCAGGGCTGGCAGGGTGCCATCGATCTTCCGAGGCTCTCGGCGGAGCTGTATCGCTCGGCGCGCTGGCTGCGCGTCTTCACCGGCGTCCGAAGGTCACTGGACGTGCGGCGCGTGATCGCACTGGCAAACCTGCCGGCAGCCGAGGTACGGCAACGCATCGAGGACGGCGCGCCACTGCTGCAGGTTGCCTGATGCTCCTCGCGGACTGAGGGCCGAACCGCTCACGCGGTGCGCCCCCATACCGTCAGCGCTCGGGACTTGCCTCGTCTCTCGGGCGCAGGTCCGGCGCGCCGCGCTCGCGTCCCCGCGCCTCGGCAAGCTTTCGGGCGATGCCGCGATAGAAGGCGGCGTGCTCCTGCTTCTGCTGCTCCTCGAGGCTGATCGCGGCCAGCTCGAGGGCGTAGAGCAGATTGCCGAGGTACAGCTCTGCGAGCTCGCCGACCGTTTCGTCGCTCATCAACGGCCTCAGGGCCGCGCCGGCACGTCCATTGGCCCCGTGGGCGTGTCGTCCTCGGGATCGATGTCGCCCACTTCCACGACGATCGCGGTGATGTTGTCCAGCCCACCGCGCCCGTTGGCCTCCGCGATGAGCGCGTGCACCTTGCGATCCGGAGTGGCCCGGGAGAGCAGCAGGGCCTGCAGCCGCCGGTCGTCCACCATGCCGGTCAGCCCGTCGCTCGCGACGAGGAACAGGTCGCCCGTCCGCAGCTCCCCATGATAGATGTCCGGCTCCACGTCGGGGCTGGCCCCGACACAGCGCGTGATCACGTTGCTGTACGGGTGATAGCGCGCCTGCTCGGGCGTGAGGAAGCCGGCATCCACCTGTTCCTGCACATACGAGTGATCCTTGGTGAGCTGGCTCAGCGCGCCGTCTCGCAGCAGGTAGATGCGGGAGTCACCCACCTGGCCGATGAGGTAGCGGTGCCCCGCGACGAGCAGCACCGAGACGGTGGTCCCCATTCCCTGCTTGTCCACCTCGACGAGCGTGCGCTCGTGAATGGCGCGATTCGCGGTTTTCAGCGCGTCGGTCACCTGCTCGTCGATGCCGTTGTGGACGAGATCGCGCACCCCGGCCAGCTCGCGGCGAACGATCTGCACGGCCATCTCGCTCGCCACCTCGCCGGCCGCGTGGCCGCCCATGCCGTCGGCCACGATGAAGAGTCCGTGCTGCTCGTCGGCCTCGGCGGCATAGTTGTCCTCGTTCCCCGACCGAATCATTCCGACGTCGGAACGGGCGGCGTGAAGCAAGTGCACGATCAACTCGTCAGCAGGTATATGGCGGCGGCCGCCGCCAGCACGATGATCCAGAGCCAGACGCGAGAGGTCGAGGACGTGCGACTCGCGGGCGAAGCGGCGGTAACGGGAGCGCGCACGACCGGCGGAGCGGGTCGTGAGGCGCGCTCGGGCCCGGTCGGCGGAGGAGGCGTCTCCAGCTGCCGCGGGGCGGCCGCCGCGGGAACGGCGCCGACGAGGGCCGCCGGGG
>DATEPM010000211.1:0-2291 GCA_035273185.1 Gemmatimonadaceae bacterium | reverse complement strand
GCAGCTCGCGCGCGCGCCGGGCGGCTCGCTCCAGGCCATCGCCGAGCGCGGCCGCGAGCGCCGCGGCGAGTGCCAGCACCAGTGCGCCGCGCACCAGCCACTCCAGTACCGCGCGACTCCACCATGGTACCTCCCGCCCTCCGCTCATGAGATTCGCCAGCGGAAAGAGGCCGAGCAGCAGGAGCACGGCGCCCGCCACCCAGAGCGTGCGGAGCAGCGCGCCGCTGTCGCCTGAGGCGCTGGGCGCGCGGGCGCGCTGCCGTTTGGCGCCGGCGACCGGAGTGGGCGTCGGAGTTGGGACGTGGGTGGGGGTTGGGGGGATCATTGCCGGTAGGACGAGCTACGCGCCGGGACAGTCATGCCCGAGCACGCGTACGTACCCTGCCGCATCATGTGTGTGGCGCGTGGAAGCGAGACAGGGAGAGCCACTGTGATGCCAGCCAAGCGTCGCCCCGCCGACTACTGATCGCTGTACGGCGAGCGCTCGCCGGCCTTGGAGCTCCCGTGATCGCGCGAGCTGCGCTGCTCGCGCCGGTGCGGCGCGAGCGCGGCGAGAAAGTCGCTCCCCAATTCCTCGATCTGCCAGCGGCGCAGCTCCTCCACCTCGCGCAGCTCCTCCATCGAATGGGGATTCCGGCGCGCCACGGCCTCTAGGCGGTCGCGCGAGCAGAGCACGCCGGGATCGATCTCCAGCCGCGCGGCGGCGGCATCGCGTACGGTCTTGAGCGCCGAAACGCGCGGCTCGAACTCCGGGTCGCGCTCCCAGCGGGGCGATCTGGGAAAGCGGGGTAGCTCGGCCTCGGGAACAGCGAGCCCGCGCCGAACCGCGGCGGTGATCTCTGCCGCGCGGTTCTCGAGGATGCCGCGCGGCATTCCCTTCACGCCCGCCAGCACCTCGCGCGACTCCGGGGCGAGCCGCGCGATCTCCAGGAGCGGCTCGTTTCCAACGATGCGAAACGTGGCCTTGTCGGCGCGGCGAGCCACCTCGTCGCGCCACTGCACCAGCTCGCGCAGCACCGCCAGCTCGCGGCGGTTCAGATCGCGCGCCCCCTTCATGCGCATGAACGCCGTCGTGTCCTCGTCCGGCGCCCACTGCGTGCCCTCCAACCGCCGGAATTCCTCCGCCGCCCACTCCCAGCGTCCCGCGCGCTCCAGCTCCGCCTTGAGCCGGTCGCGCAACTGTAGCAGATACATGGTGTCCTGCGCCGCGTACTCGAGCATGTCGGCGGTGAGCGGCCGCATCGACCAGTCGGCACGCTGGTGCTTCTTCTCGAGCTTCAACCCGAAGTAGCGCTCCAATAGCGCCGCCAAGCCGAACGCCCGGATTCCCAGCAGCTGCGCGGCCACGCGGGTGTCGAAGATCCGCTGTACGCGCCAGCCGTAATCCTGGCGCAGCAGGCGGAGGTCGTAATCGGCGTCGTGGAAGACGATCTCCACGTCGGGACGCTCGAGCAGAGCGCCGAGTTCGGCCGGGACACCGATCGGGAGCGGATCGATAACCGCCGTTTGCTCGCGCGTGGAGAGCTGCAGCAGGTAGATTCGGTCGACGAACCGATGGAAGCTCGCCCCCTCAGTATCGAGCGCGAGAATGGACGTGTTCGCGATGGAGGAGACGAAGCGTGCGGTCGCCTCGGCAGTATCGAGATAGACGGCTTCGTGAGTCATCATGTTCGCTGAATAATGTAGCGCGTCTGCGATCTCAACCGGCACCGACCTTGCCCCTCGTCCAGCACCAATGAGCGAACCGCTACGGCATCCGGCTGCGCCGACCACGTCAGCCGTCTCCGTTTCCGAATCGGCACCCGCAGGTGTGGCGAACGCGGATGATCGGCGGCCGCCGCCGGGCACCGCGCGCAAGCGCCGCCGGCGCCGGACCGGCTGGCACAGTCTCGACGTGCTGCGCGCGGCCGCGCTGGTGGGCGCGATGTACGTCGTCGCGCGGCTGCTCTGGTTCGCCAATCCGCTCTTCCTCACCGCCTTCCTCGGCGTGCTCTTCGGCCTGGCCGTGGCGAGCGGGGTGGACTACCTGCAGCGGTGGCGCATCCCGCGGGGCGTGGGAGCCGCGCTCATCGTGCTGAGCTGCATCGGGCTGATCGTCGGGTTCTTCGCCGCGATCGCGCCGACGCTGCGGCAGCAGGGCGCCGAGCTGCGCGAGCGGCTGCCCGAGTCGATCGACCGCCTGGAGACGTGGATGAACGCGCACCGCGGCGGAGTGGTGAGCACGCTCCTGGGGGGCAGCACCTCGCCGCCGCTCGCCGACACCGCCACGTCCGCCCCGGGCAGCCGGACGG
>DATEPM010000210.1:0-17621 GCA_035273185.1 Gemmatimonadaceae bacterium | reverse complement strand
CCAGCAGCAGGCGCTCCAGCCGCCGCGCCCCCGCGCCGAGCGCCACGCGCACCGCCAGCTCCCGGCGGCGCGATCCGCCGCGGACCAGCAGCAGCCCGGCCACGTTCGCGCACGCGATGAGCATCACGAATCCCACCGCGCCGAACACGACCAGCAGCACCGGGCGCACGCGTCCCGTGATCTGCTCCTCGATCGGTACCGTGTACGCGTGGAAGCCGACGTTCGCCATGTATCCGTAGCGTTCCAGCTCGGCCACCAGCGAGCGGAGCTCCGCGTTGGCGGTCGCCGCGGTGACACCCGGCCTGAGCCGCGCAACGGCATGATAGCCGTGATTGGCGCCTCCCTTCGGGAACTCCGGCCCGGGCACCGCGCCGTTCTGCGCGGCATCGGTGGCCAGCGGGGACCACGCCTCGGTGCGGCCGCTCGCACCGAAGTCCAGCGGGAGCCGGAAATCGGCCGGCATCACGCCCACCACCGTCCACGTCTGTCCGGAGATCTGGACCTGGCGTCCGATCACGGACGGATCGCCGCCGAACCGCCGCTGCCAGAGCCCGTAGCCGAGGATCACGACGTTAGGCCCGTTGGGCCGATCCTCCGCGGCGGTGAAGTTGCGTCCCAGGATTGGCCGCACGCCGAGGATGGGGAAGACGCTCGCCTGCACCTGGGCCGTGCGCACGCGCTCCGGGTTGTCGCCGTCGAAGGTGGCCGAACCCTCCGCGAAAAGGCCGATGTCGGCGAACGCCGGGATGCGCGCGCGCCACCCCTCCCACTCGTCGTACGAGAGCCAGGTCTGATCGAACCCCTTCCACGCGCTCCAGACCATCACCAGGCCGTCCGGATTGTCGTACGGCAACGGCGTGAGGAGCACCTGCTTCACGACGCCGAAGAGCGTCGTCGTCGCGCCGATCCCCAGCGCCAGCGTAAGGGTCGCGATCGCGGCGAAGCCTGGACGGCGCCGGAGCGATCGCGCCGCGAAGCGCACGTCGCTCCAGCCGTCCCACAGCCAGCTCGTCCCACGCTCGTCGCGCACGTCGTCCTTGTGCCGCTCGATGCCGCCGAAGTCGCGCAGCGCGCGCCGCCGCGCCTCGTCCGGGGCGAGCCCGGCCTGCACGAGCCGCTGCGCCTCCATCTCGATATGGAAGCGGACCTCCTCGGCCATCTCGCGTTCCTGCCGGCCGCGGCCGAACAGCGCGCGGACTGACGACACGATCTCGTGATACCAGGCCATGTCACCCTCCTTGCAAGGCGTGGCGGAGCACGCGATTCACCGCGCCGGACGTGCGCTCCCACTCCGCGATCTCCGCGTCGAGCTGCCGGCGCCCCTCGCGCGTGACGGTGTAGTAGCGCGCGCGACGGTTGTTCTCGGTGGCGCGCCATTCGGCGCGGATCCACCCGCGGCGCAGCATCTTCTGCAGGGCCGGATAGAGCGACCCCTGGTTGACGTCGAACACGTTGCGGGAGATCTCGCGCAGCCGGAGCGAGAGTCCCCAGCCGTGCATGGACTCGGCGGCCAGCAGCTTGAGCGCCAGCATCTCGAGCGTGCCCTGGAGCACCTCGGAGCGCTGGCCGGGCGGCGTGCGGGGCATCGTCTGCTTCCTTTAGTTGGCCAACAGGAGAGCGGAGTATAGCGCTTGGCGTGCGGGCACGCCAGATCGAAATGCGATGGGATGCGGTCAGCGCGGTGGGGGAGGGACGAAGCAGCGGCGCGGCAAGTGAAACGAACAGGCGCTTCGTCATGGATTGGTAATCGTCACCCAGTGGGGGTAGGCGGTATTCCATGACGAGTTCGAACCCCGGTCGAGATAGCAGGACCGCTCACACCTCGCGCCGCATCACGACGTACTTCGTGCTGGTCCGGTCCACGACGACGAATCCCGCACGCTCGAACAGCGACACGGTACCGGCGTGCGTCCAGTTGCAGTTGTGTGGGACCAGCGTCGGGTACGCCTCGACCAGGCCGCCGCCGCGCTCGCGGATGGCTTCGAGCGCGCCGCGCAGGGCGGTGCTCGCGACACCACGCCCGCGCCGCTTCACCACCGTGACGAAGCAGGTGATGCGCCAGCCTACGCCGGCACCGAGGGGCGGGATGCGCCGGTCCAGCCGGTCGGCGCCGGGCAGCGGCAGCTCCTCGGCCGGGCCGAACTGACACCACCCGACAGGTTCGCCGTGCTCGTACACGAGAATGCCGTGTGCTCGGCCGGCGTCCACGAGCGCGCGCTTTTCCGTGTGGTTCTGGACCAGGGCCGACGCTCGATCGGGGAACTTCTTCGAGTCCAGGTGGCAACCGCGCTGGTACAGCATACAGGCGCAGAACGACCATCCTCTCCCGGGCGCGAAGAGGCGCTCGAAGTCGGCCCACGTCGCGGCGGTGAGCTCCTTCGTGTCGTATGTCTGTGACACGTTTCCCTCCACCGCGCCGGGCTCACTCCGTTCGCGTATAGGTCAGCTGGAGATCCGGCTCCCAGCTCTCGCCATCCCGTGAGTACTCCCCACGGCCGACGATCGTGCGCCCGTCCTCGGAAATGGTCGCCGTGAACCGCTGTGAGAAACCGGGAGCATCGCGCCACCACTTCCACAGGTAGTCCCGAAAGCTCACCTCGTACCGCCTCGAAACCCCACGCTCGTCAAAGTACAGCATCGAGCACTCCCCCGTCGTATCATCGCTGCCAAAGACGGCGATCGCGCTGGGGATGTCCGGTTCGTCGATCTCCGAATGCATGATCAGGAACGCTCCGCCCTCGAGCCACCCGAACGAGCTGCGCCCGTGAAAGGTCGTGCCCGGAACGAGGGGGTGGGTGCCGACGGTATTCCAGGCGCCGACCAGGACGCTCAGCGGCTGGAGTGCCGGGTTTGGCTTCGCGGCTTCGTTGGTGTGCGGATCGGCCATCAGACAACCTCGGATTCGGTAGAGGAATGCGTTGCGACGACGGGTGGCGCGTGCCTCGCCCGTTTCAGCGTCGAGTTCAATCTGGTTCGGGTCCTGATGGTCGTTCGCGCGTTTTGAGGTGGTCCCGACGAATCTCAGCGACCGGATCTTCCGCCCGACGCTACTCCGCTCGCAACACCGCCATGGGCTCCACGCGCGCCGCCCGCCGCGCCGGCAGCGCACTCGCCGCCGCGGCAATCGCGACCAGCAGCGCGCCGACGCCAAGCGCCACCAGCGGCTCGCGCGGCGACGTGTCGTACAGCAGCGATTGCATCACCTGCGACGCGGCGAGCGCGATCGCCAGGCCGAGCGTCACCCCGGCAAGGGCCAGGCGCACGTCCTGGCCGATGACGAGCCGCAGCACGTCGGCCGTGCGCGCGCCGAGGGCGATGCGGACACTGATCTCGTGCATGCGCTGCGTCACCCCGTATGAGAGAAGACTGTACGTCCCGAAGGCGGCCACAAGGAGCGCGAGGCCGCCGAAGCCGCCGAAGAGGAGCACGCCCGCATGCCACGGGCGGAGCTGCCGCTCCATGATCATCCGGACGGATTTTTTGCGGGTTTCCGTGCGTCTGACTTCGCCCGACTTGTAACGTGGAGGATGCGTGGCGGCGACCCGGTTCCTCCCGCAACCAAATACGACAGCAGCACGATGCCGGTTCCGGGCAGAACCTTGTGGTCGCCCAGCACCAGCCTGACCGACCGGCCTGGAGGCATGAGCGGAATCCCGCTGCCGAGGAGCACCGGCATCACCGCCACCTCCACCGTATCCACGAGCCCCGCCGCGAGCAGCACGCCGAACAGCTCTCCGCCGCCGAACAGCCAGATATCGCGCCCGTGCTGCTTCTTGAGATTCGCAACCACCTCGAGCGGATCGTCACGCGTGACTCGCAGCCGTGGGTGCGATTCCGCCGGCAGCGTGCGCGAGAACACGATCACGTCCATTCCGGGCACCGTGCCGTCGTGACCCATTGACCGGGCGACGTCGTACGTTTTGCGCCCCATCACCGCGGTGTCGAACTGCCTGTACAGCGCGGCGAAATCGATGGCCGGATCGGGCACGATCCAGTCGAACTCCCCGTTCGGCCCGGCGATGAAACCGTCGAGGCTCACGGCCACGCCGTATCGCAGTCGTCTGTTCACGAGACGGCGGTTCAATCGGCGGTTGCTCCCAACCCGGTCGTCCATGGATTCCTCATCGACAAGACTGGTCCCGCGATTACGCCAACGCCGGCTGCCATAGGTCGTCAGGTGCCTCGATTCCCTCTGACTGTGCGGGGACCGGCCCGCGTGATCGTTGGCTCTACTCGGGTACATCTCAGGGCGAGTCGGATTGCGCAGAGGCCGTGAGCCCCAGCCTGCCCACCAGCCCCTCCACCGCCGCCGCACTCTCCACCTTTCCCTGGGCCATCCGCGGTGACCCGCCCCCGCGGCCCCCCACTTCGGCCAGTACACGCTTGAGTGTCGCCCCCGCGTCCATGCCCGAATCGGCGGACGTAGCCAAGAGCACTGATGGCGGCTCCGCCAGCGCCCCCACGAACACCACGCGCGGCAGCTCCAGTATCCCCTGCGCCAGCGTCCGCAGCTCGTCCATGCTCGCCGCGTCTCGCACCACCACACGCCGGTTCCCGTCCTCTCCGACCGCCGCGGCATCGTACAGCACGCGCGCACGATAGCCGGCCACCTCCCGCTCCAGCTTCCGACGCGCGCTCTCGCTCTCCTGCAACTGCTGCGAGCGCGCCGCCACCAACGCCGGCACATCACCCAGCGCCGCGGAGAGCGACGCCGCTACCGAGCTGAGTGCCTGGAAGTCTGTCCGCGCTCGCCGCACGGCCCGCGCGCCGCAGACGAACTCCACGCGGGTGGTGTTGCGCACCTTCTCGACGCCGCGCAGCAGGATCGCGCCGATCTCGCCCGTGCCGCGCACGTGCGTGCCGCCGCAGGCGCTGCGGTCCAGGTCTGCGATGCTCACCACGCGGAGCATGCCCGGCCGATCGGAGGGGCGGCGCAGGCCGCGCTGCGTCGCCTCGGCCGCGTCCTCGAAGGTCACGGCCACCGGCCGGTTCTCGAACACGATCGCGTTGGACTCGTCCTCCGCCTTGCGCAGGGTCTCAGCGCTCATCGACGCGACATCGAGATCCAGCGTGGACAGCTCCGCACCGAAGTGCACGCTCACGGTATGGTAGCCAAAACGCTCGGCGAGAACTGCCGAGAGGAGGTGCTGGCCCGTGTGCTGCTGCATGTGGTCGAAGCGGCGCTCCCAGGCTACTTTGCCATTCACCAGGTCGGCGCCGGCCGGCAGGGGAGCTTCCAGGATGTGAGCGATGCGCGTCTCCTCATCCACCACGTCTGCCACGGGTACGCCGCCCAGGGTGCCCAGGTCGTGCGGCTGGCCCCCTGAGGTGGGGTAGAACGCGGTGCGGTCCAGGTACACCCGCCGGCCGCCGTCGGCGCGCTCGGCGACGCGCGCCTGGAACTGCGAGAGATACGCGTCCGTGTAGTACAGGCGTTCGGTCACGAGTGGATGCTCAATTGCAGTCTTCTACTGCCGTACGCTCCAGGAAGAGTACGGGCCCGCTGCGCGCGGGGATGCGGGCGAGGTCCACGGGCTGGGTGAGGGCGGCGGTGACGATGCAATCGCGGCCCGGCGACGACCGGCGGACCAGTACCTCCACGCCGTCGCCGTCGCCGTACGCGGAGTCCACCCGGATGTCGTAGCCGCCGCTGGCGCGCTGGCCGAGCGCGGCCAGTACTACCATGTCGTGCGCGAAGTCCACGCGTGGAATGGGAGGCACCGGAGAGATATCGCGGTGGATGAGCGCCCAGTAATGCTGCCAGGCGGCGTCGTCGCGGATGACCACGCGCAGAGAGTCACGGATGCCGCTGTACAGCGCGAAGGCGGTGCCGCCGTCGCGAAAGCGTTCCACGCGCAGCGGGGTGCTGGCCGCCGACGGCTGCGCCTCGGCGGGACTCCGACAGGTGAGCCCCGCGGAGACGGCGAGCGTCGCACCCACCACCACGAGGCGCAGGATCAGGGAAGGCTGGTGCACGACGTGATCATAACGTGCCGCGCGGCCGGCGTCAGGTGCGGCGCCCGCCCAGAGCGAGAGCGCGGCTGGCCTTGCCACGACGCGCCGCGCCGAGCACCCTTCCAGCCGTGCGAATGTCTCCGATCGCGGCCTGTCGATGAACTGGCGCCGGCCTGCCGGCCTCTCCACGCTCACCGCGCTCCTGATCATCATCGTGATCGTGGTCGCGGTGGCGATGGTGGTGCGCTCGTCGCACCGGCACGCGATTGTCGGCGCAGGCGCGCGAGACACGTCGTCCGCCGGCGGGACGGTGGGGTCACCCACGACGCGAGCGCTACCGCCCTCCGCGATCGCACCGGCGCCCGGCGGCGGGCTGCCGGTGGTCGCGCGCAAGCCGGCGCCGGTATCGCCAGGGTTCGAGGGCTGCCCCGCGGTGGGCGATCACGGCGACGCGGCGCTCAACCGCCTCAAGAATCGCGTGGACAGCGCGGTGTGGATTCCGGTCGCGTTCGACTCGGTGCTCGCGCTGCCCTGGCCCAGTGCGGTGGAGCGCCGGGCGCGCGACCGCTGGAGCCGCGGCGCAACATCACAGGTGAAAAAATGGGAAGGGCTGCCGCTCAGCATCGAGGGCTACTTCGTGGGCGGCAAGCTGGAAGGGCCGGAGTCGCCCAATTGCCATGGCGCGGATGCTCCTATGCGCGACTGGCACCTGTGGCTCGCGGCGCAGCCGGGCAGGGACCGGCGGCAGGCCATCGTCGTGGAGACCACGCCGGTGATTCGCGCGACGCACCCGGCCTGGTCGCTCACGACGGTGCACCGGCTGGTGCGCGACAGCACGCCGGTGCGTGTCAGTGGATGGCTCATGCTGGATCCCGAGCACCCCGAGCAGGTGGGCAAGACGCGCGGCACGATCTGGGAGATCCATCCCATCCTGCGCATCGAGGCGCGCGTGCGCGGCCGCTGGGTGCCGCTCGACAGTCTACGCCAGAGAGGACGCTGAGATGCGCAAGGCCGTGATGCTCGAGGTGCGGCTCTGGATCGAGGGCGAGGACGAGCCGGCGCACGACTTCGTGGAGTCGTGCACGACTGCCGTACGTGAGATCATCGCGGCGGGCGCCGCGCGCCGGCCGGAGCTCACCGTCAAGGTTCGTGCGGTGCGGGAGCGGAGTTGAAGAGCACCTTGCCGGAGAGTGGCTGCGATCGCGGCACACGCCGGATGGTGACGAGCAGCAGTACGGTGCAGGCGAGAGTGATCCAGGCGACGGTCGTCAGCGTGTCGCGCGCGGCGACGATGGCCTCGGTGCGCTTGTGCTCCGCGTCGAGGGCGAAGCGCACGATGTTCACTGCCTGCTTCTCGGTCATGGTCTTCTGCCCCTTCTCCACCGCGGTGACGTACGCGTCGCGCTGGCGCCAGCTGCTGCTGGCCGCGACCACGAGATCGAGCTGGGCCGTCAGGTAGAACAGGCCCACGACGATGAGCACGAGCACCGCGCTGGGCGCGATGAGCTGGAACTTGGGGTCGAGTCGCATACCAGGAGGACAGTCCTGGTGTGGGGGAGGTCACGGGCCGGCCGCGGGCTGCATGGTGAGGCGGGCGATGCGCCAGCTGCCGTCGGCCCCGCGCTGCCAGCGCGCCTGGTACCGGCCGTGGTACTCGTGCGGCACGCCGCCCTTCGGGCCCGTCGTCTGCCGGTAGTGGCCGAACTGGTCCGCCAGGGAGCCGAAGATCTCCGTGCTGTCGGCGTGCATCTCGGCAGCGGTGACGACGGTGGAATCCGCCATCGGCGCCAGAAAGCCGCGGATGGCCTCGCGGCCGCGGAGCGGCGGCACCCCGGGGATCAACAGCTCGCCCTCGGGGGTGAACGCCGCGGCGATGGAATCCGCCGATCCCGCGCGGAGCAGTGCGGCGTAGTGCTGTGTGGCGACGGTGAGCGCGGCTTGCGGCGCGGCGGGCGCGGGGTGGGAGGGCTGACAGGCGGTGGCCGCGATGATCAGCAGGACGGCGGCGGTTATCTGTGTTCGCATATGCAGCGCTGCCCTCCGAGTGGACGGGGTCCAGGGATCGGGGTGCCCAAAGGTGCGGGCGATCGCGCGGGTTGTCCAGCGGGAGCTGGCGTCGGCGGTAGCTCGATCGCGTAGCGGCGCCCCGGATGCCGACGCCCGGGCCCGCGTGCAATCGCGACCCGCGTGCTGCACTCCCTATTGCATTCCCATACGTGCGGATGTATGCTCCTCTGGGTTTCCCATAGGACGCGATCATGGCGGAGAAGCTCGAGGTGTGGCAGGGTACGCTCTCCCTCATGGTCCTCAGGACGCTCGAGGTGCTCGGTCCGCTTCACGGCTATGGCATCGCGCGGCGCATCGAGGAGACCAGCGGGAACCGGCTGGCGCTCAACTACGGGACGCTCTATCCCGCCCTCCTGAAGCTCGAGCAGGAGGGATTCATCCGCGGCGAGTGGCGCGCGTCGGAGAACAACCGCCGGGCGAAATACTATGCGCTCACCGCGGCGGGACGGAAACAGCTCGCGCGTGAGGCGCGCGACTGGCGGCAGACGGCCGATGTCATCGCCGAGTTCTTCGCGATGCGCCCGGAGTCGGCGTGAGTGCCCTGTCGCTGGTGCGGGTCGTGCGGCGCCGGTTGGCGGCGGCACTGCGGGAAGTGCTCGCGTCCGGTCGTGAAGATGATGAGCTCCGGGAGGAGCTCGAGAGTCATCTCGCGATGCACATCGAGGACAATCTCCGGCGCGGGATGTCGCCGGACGAGGCGCGCCGCGCGGCGCTGCTCGCGGCCGGCGGACTGACGCTGGCGGCGGAATCGGTGCGGGCACGACGCGGGCTGCCGCTGGTCGAGAACCTTGCGCGCGATGTGCGTTACGCGTGGCGCGCGTTGCGTGCCCGCCCGGGCTTCGCCGCCGCCGTGGTGCTGACGCTCGCACTCGGCATCGGCGCCAATGCCGCCATGTTCACCGTCGTCAACGCGGTGGTGCTGCATCCCCTGCCGTATCCGCAGCCTGGCCGCGTCGTGTCACTGTCCGACGCGGACAACGGCGACGACCTGGGAGTGATGGACGATCACACCTATGCTGTACTCACGGCATCTGCGCGGACGATGCAGCTTGCGGCGTACTGGAGCGACTCGCACGTCCTCCGGACGCGGAGCGGCCCGGAGGAGCTGGCCGGGTTGGCCGTGACCTCGGCGTACTTCGGCATCCTCGGCGTGCGGCCCCTGCTCGGACGCTATATCGATGCCCGCGACAGCAGCGCCAGTGCGCCTCCGGCCGTCGTGCTCAGCGAACAGCTCTGGCGCCGCGCCTTGGACGCCGATCCGTCCATCGTCGGTCGCACCATCACACTGGACGATGAGGCGGTGACCGTCACCGGAGTGATGCCCGCAAGGTTCACGACCAGCACCGGGCCGCAACTCTGGGTGCCTTTTCACATCAGGCCCTCACCGCCAGGGGTGACGCGCTACTGGTTCGTCGTCGGGCGCCTGCGCGATGGCGCCACGCTCCAGCGCGCGGCGTTCGAAGCCAGAGCGCTCGTCAGCCCCATACCCGTGTATCGGCCCGGAGAGACGAGCCGGATGACGCCCGTGGTGATGACGCTGGCTGACCGCCGCTATGGCGAGCAGCGGAAACCGCTCCTGCTGCTCTGGGGCGCCGTGATCGTGCTGCTGCTCATCGCGTGCGCGAATCTGGCCAATCTCACCCTCGTTCGCGTGGCCGCGCGGCAGCGGGAGTTCGCGGTTCGTCTGGCGCTGGGCGGCGGTCGCTGGTCACTGGCGCGATTGCTTCTGAGCGAGGCGCTGCTCCTCTCGGTGGCCGGCGCCGTCCTGGGACTGCTGGTATCTGTCGCGCTCGTCAGCTACTTCGTCCACCTCAGCCCCGCTTCTGTGGGGAATCCCGACGCCGTGCACCTGGACGCCGCGGTCCTGGTATTCACGATAGGCGTCGCACTGGCGAGCGCCGTTGCTGTCGGCCTCGCGCCCGCGCTGCTGGCGGGCCGCGGCGATGTCGCTCGCGTCCTCTCGAGCGGGACGCCGCGCGCGTCCATTGGTGGCAGACAGCACGCGCTGAGGCAGGCGCTCGTCGTCTGGCAGTTGGCGACCGCGCTGGTACTGCTCACCGGGGCCGGCCTTGTCGCGCACTCCTTCTGGCGCGTCACCTCGATCGACCTCGGCTTCCGTCCCGACGGGCTGCTGTCGGTTGCGGTGCGACTGCCGAGATCGACCTATGGCGGTGGGAGCGCCGGGCCGTATCACCAGGAGCTGATGGCACGCCTGAGGCGGGTGCCTGGCGTGATGTCCGTCGCGCTGGGTGTGCCACCGCTCTCCGGATTGAGCGGCAGCTACAGCACCAGCGACAGTACGGGCCATCTGTCGGCGCCCATCGATGAGGCTCAGGTGGGCCCTGGTTTCTTCAAGACTATCGGCGCTCACATCGTGCAGGGCCGCGAGTTCGACAGCACCGACACGCCGGGCACTCCGCTCGTCGTGGTGGTGAACACACTGCTGGCGCGCCGCCTGTTCCCGGAGGGGAACGCCGTCGGCCGCACGATGGCCGGACCCTCGGGACGGGCAAGGATCGTCGGAGTGGTGTCGGCCGTGCGCCCGCAGGTCGAGGGGTCGGCATCGCCGCTGCTCTACCCGGACGTGGGGCAGCAGGGGATCGGCCGCTATGAACATCTGCTGGTGCGCACCGGCGGACCGGTGGAGGCGACGGAGCGCGCGATCGTGCAGGTGGCGCGCGCGATCGATCCACGCCTTCCCCCGCCCGCCATCCAGCGGATGGACCAGGTGGTTGCCCGGGCCGTGGCGCCGCGCGCCTTCGTTTTCGTGCTCCTCAGCCTCTTCGCCGGCGTCGCGGCACTGCTCGCGGCGATCGGTCTCTACGGCGTGCTGTCACGCGTGGTCACCGAGCGCACGCGCGAGATCGGCATCCGCATCGCACTCGGGGCCGACCCTGGCCGGCTCACCCGCGCCGTGCTCCAGCAGGGGATCGTCCTCGCGGCGCTCGGCACGACGCTCGGCGTCCTCGGCGCCATTGCGGCGGTGCGGGTGATGCGCAGCCTGGTATACGACACGAGTGTCTACGACCCGTGGACCTGGGCGGCGGGGCCGCTGCTGTTGGTGCTGGTGTCCCTACTGGCGTCGTACGTGCCAGCGCGGCGCGCAACGCGAGTGGATCCGATCGTGGCGTTGCGGCAGGAGTAATCGGGCGCGTCGTGGATAGGGCGAGGGCCTCGGCCTGCGCGACGGCGGTTGGGACCGCGAGTTCGATGCACTCTGTAACGCGCACATCGGGTGTCCTGAGGCCCGATGTCCGCGAATACAGGTCAAGCGAGTGCTCGCGAGAGGCGGCCCACTCCGGTACATTGAGCAAGCATTCGACAACTTCATCCGGAGCAGATGCGCCTGTCATTTCGTCTTTCCATCATGCTGGCCTGCCTCGCGGCCGTCGGCTCCTCCCGGCTCGCCGCGCAGGCGGCCGATGGCCGGCCGATCGCCGGCATCTCCTGCGATGCCCAGGAAGACCAGCGCATCCACATCCATCAACATCTCGTCATCTTCGATCACGGGCGGGAAGTGCCCATCCCGCCGAACGTCGGCCAACCGGCGCTGCGGCGCTGCATCTACTGGCTGCACACGCACACGCCGGACGGCATCATCCACATCGAGGCGCCGCAGGACCGCTCCTTCACCCTCGGCGATTTCTTCGCGGTCTGGGGTCAGCCCCTGAGCCGGATGCAGGCGGCATCGGCGCGCGCGGCCCGCGGCACGCGGCTCAGGGTGTGGGTGGACGGCAAACGGTACGCGGGTGATCCGCGGAAGATCGCGCTCCAGGCGCACACGGACATCGTGATCGAGGCGGGCCCGCCCTTTCCCACGCCGCCGCGGTTCACGAACTGGGGGCCGCTCTGAGCGCGGCCGCCTGACGTTGCCGCGCATCGTCTCCTTTCTCCCCGCCGGCACGGAGATCGTCTACGCGCTCGGCGCCGGCGCGGAGCTCGTCGGCCGGTCGCACGAGTGCGACTACCCGGCGAGTGTCCGCGATCTTCCGGTCGTCAGCCGGCCGTCGCTGTCGCTCGAGGGGCTCAGTCCGGGCGAGATCGACACAGCGGTCGCGGCGCGACTCGGCAGCGGTGAGAGTCTGTACGTGGTGGATGAGCATCTGCTCGAGTCGCTGGCACCCGACGTCGTCCTCACCCAGGACCTCTGTCAGGTATGCGCGCCCTCCGGGAACGAGCTCACGCGCGCGCTGGCGTCGCTGCCGTCGCGGCCGGCGGTGCTGTATCTCACGCCGCGGACCCTGGCCGAGATCGACGCGAACATCGTCGCGGTGGGCGCCGCGATCGGTCGTGAGGCGCAGGCGCGGTCGCTGGTCGCGCGCATCCACGAGCGGCTCGCCCGGATTCGCCCTCCGGGCCGCCCGCGGCGCGTGACCTTTCTCGAGTGGACCGATCCGCTGTTCTGTGCGGGCCACTGGGTGCCGGAGATGATCCATCTCGCGGGCGGAGAGGATGCGCTCGGCCGCGCAGGCGCCGATTCGGTACGGATCACCTGGGAGGACGTGCACCGCGCGGCGCCGGAGATCGTGATCGTGGCGCCCTGCGGATATCACCTCCACGAGGCCGAGCGCCTGGCGCGCACGCTTCCGGCCATCCCGGGTGCGCGGGTGGTGCCGGTGGATGCGAACGCGTACTTCGCGCGGCCGGGGCCGCGCTACGTGGATGGCATCGAGCTGCTGGCGCGCGTGTTCGCCGGCGCGCAATGAAGCCCCGCGGCTTCGCCGTGCTCAGCCCGGGAGCGACGCGGACACGTCAACTGGCAACCGCTGCGGCGCATACACCGTGATGGTCGATCCCTCCGCGATGAACGCGGATGCGGGCGGCCCCGCCAGGGCACCCTCGAAGGGGACACCGTACAGCCCTCGGACGTCGGCCTGGAGGATGGGCTCGGCCGCCGCCCAGACGCGCCAGGGCGGATGCGCCACCTCGTACTCCACCGTACCGCCATCCCGCTGCCGGGTGTAGCCCCAGTAGTGTTCGGTGATGAACGTGGCCTCCGAGCCCGGTGCCGGCCGATGCGGCGCGCCGACGGCCGTCGCCGCGACCAGCTGGTGCCGATCGTCCTGCCGCCAGGCGTAGGCGATGCGCCCGGGCGCCTCGGTGAGCTTTGCGGGCGCCGAGCTCCGCATCGGCACGGCGAGATACGGCTCGTTGTACGCGAACCGCGCGAGCACCGCGATGGCCGCGCGCGGCACCAGCTCGCGTACGAAGACCACGCCGCGGCGCACCTCGCCGTCGGGCAGCTCGCGGCGCACGTACAGCCGGAGATTCACCTCGTCGAAGGAGCGATGTAGCGGCACCGGAAATCCCAGCACCCGCGTGCGCAGAAAGCGAAAGCCCACGACGCTCACCAGGGCGCGGCCGTGCCAGAGATCCAGCACGGTTCCCGCGGGCACGAAGGGCGCGAGCGTGTCCGGCGCGATCTCGTAGTTGAGCATCACGAGATAGCGCCACTCGGCCGTGAGAAACGCGACCCGTGGTCGGCGCACGTCAGTCCGCGGCGGAAAGTGACTTCTTGAAGCGATAGCTCGTGAGCTCGTAGTCCAGATGCTCGTAGAACGCGTGTGCCTCCGCGCGCTTGCGATTGCTGGTGACCTCCACGAGCGCGCATCCGTGTTCGGCCAGCAGCTCCTCCGCGTGGCGCACCAGCGCGCGTCCCACCCCCTGGCCGCGCGCGCGGTCGGCGACCACCAGCGCGGTGAGGCGGCCGACGGGGGTGGGGCGGTGCAGCACCGGCGTGACGTGCACGGTCAGGAGCCCGAGGACGGTTCCATCGCGCTCGGCGACGAGCACCGTCTCGCCAGCCGCAGTCAGAGAATGCAGGCGCTGCAGGACCAGCTCCGGCGCCGTCGGATACCCCAGTTGCGCGAGCAGCACCGAGAGCGCCGGCGCATCGTCCGGGAGGGCAGAGCGGATTCGGGGAGAGCTGGACGTGGGGCTCACGGTCAGGATCTGGTGGCGGGGACGGTTTTCTGGCAGCGCGGACTTACGCGGACACGGCGCGGACGAACGCAGACCGGTCCTGGTGGCGTACGGGGCGCCTCACTCGACGAGCCGTGAATAGACCTTTTGACAACGGCACACCTGTCAGCCTCTCCTGTCGTGCCGAGCTCCATCTGGCGAGAGAGGCTGACCGAGGCCATTGTCAAAGGGTCTCTTCCCGGCTCGTAGAAAGTGGAGCCGTCCTCGCGCCTGGAGAGGTCCGCGTGAGTTCGCGCGTGTCCGCGTTCATCCGCGCTGCCCCGGGGAGACAGTCCCTCGCAAGAGAGCCCGAGTAGCTCACCGTGCCGGCGTGATGATGATGTTCCGATACTCGATGGGCCCATGGTCACCCTGCAGCAGCAGCGGCCCCGGCGTGCCCTCGTTGCTGTCGATGGCGCCGCCGGTGATCCCCGGGATCTCCTGGTCGCAGATCACGCGCCGGCCGTTCGCGACCACGGTGACCATGCGGCCCACGAGCGTGACGTCGTACGACTGCCATTCGCCCGGCCTCCTGGCCGCGATCTCGCTGGGGGATATGAAGCCGTAGATGCCGCTGAACCGGTCGTCCGCTGGAGAGTTGCCGAAATCGTCCTGGATCTGCACCTCGTACCGGCCGCGCAGATACACGCCGCTGTTGCTCTCCTTCGGGTAGCGGAACTCGACGTGCAGCTTGAAATCCCCGAACGTGCGATCGGTAACGATGTTGGCGCCGGAATGCGGGCTGCGCAGCACCCCGTTGGCCACCTGCCACTGATTGCCGCCGCTTCCGCCACCCACGGCGTGCCAGCCACCCAGATCGTTCGCGTGCAGCAGGTGGATGGGCGCCCCCCACGCCGGTGCCGCGGACCTGTGCAGCGACGGCGCGCGCACGGCGGTCCAGTCGTACCGCTTGCCATCGGGAAAGGTCATGCTGCCGGCCAGCCGGTCGCCCATCAGGCGTCCCTGCACGGACAGGTCCCCGTTGCCATCCTCCCACTGGTGCGGGATGGTGAAATGCAGCGAATCCCCCGTCGTGTCGACGCGCGAGATGGGGCGCGCGCTGCCGACCACGCCGACAAAACGTCCCACGAGCGCGTCGCGACCGGAGTCGCGGATCTCCAGCCACGAGGGGAGCTCGCCATCAGGGGTGCGGATGGTGATGTCCCAGCGTCCGATCAGCGCGGTGGGCGGCGCGGCAGAACGCGTGGATCTCGCGGGGAGTTGCGGGGGGAGCAGCAGCGCGAGCAGCAGTGCGGAGTATCGCCACATGGAAGGCTCCAGCGTGCAGGAAGGTTGTCAGGCCGCGCCGGCGTCCGCCGCGGCCTCGCGGTCGCAGAGGATCTCGCCGCCGGCGCACTCGTGTATCACCGTGGCCGGCCAGTCCGCCTCGTACCGGACGGCGCGCCGGATGCGCGCGAGTGTCGGACGCTTGGCGCTGCCCCACACGATCATCGCTGCACTCCTGGCGGACGCGATGGTGTCGATGCCGACGCTGATACCATACTGCGGCACCGCGGAGAGGGTACCGAACGCGGGGAAGGTCTGCAAGTTGTCGCGCCGGGTCGTCTCCGACAGCTCGACGATCCGGGTGCGGCTCGTGCGCAGGCTGCCGGGCGGGTTGAAGGCCACGTGGCCGTCGCCCGCACCGGACGCGAGGATGAAGAAGTCGATCCCGCCGGCGTCCGCGATCCGTGCGTCGTAGGCCGCCGGGTCACGCGGATCGGGAAACCAGACCGACTCGTCAGGCAGGCGGCGGGCAGGCGGCAGCGCCGCGTTCCAGGCGCTCGCGATGTCGCTGCGGACGAACCGATGGCACGACCACGGTTCCGTCGCCGGCGCGTAGCGCAGATTGCCGGCGGGGCCCACCAGGTACTCGTCCATCATCACCAGCACGAGATGATCGAGGTGCTGCCGGGTCTCCGCCAGCCGTCGGGCCATCGCGGCGTACAGCGGCCGCGGCGTGCGCCCCGTGGGACAGCCCAGCAGAAAGGCGCGGCCGGCATGATGCGCCTGCTCGATGCGCTGCAGCAGCAGCGGCGCCAGCTCGGCGCCGATGGCCTCGGGTGTGGGAAAGACGCGTACGGGCGTCCCGGGCGCGAGCCGCACGTCGCCGGTCAGAGGGCGGCCCGGGCGAGCTCCGGCTGCTTCCAGAGATCGATCGGCTTCGCGATCCCCGCCGGCCGGAAGGGGAGGGAGATCTTGCGGCCGAGCCCCGCCGACGCGTAGGCGGCGTACAGCACCTCCTGCACGACACGCCCCGTCTCGCCGTCGGAGATGGGCGTCTCCTTTCCCCGCACGCAGCGCGCGAAGTGCCGCATCTCCTGGGGGAAGCCGTAGTTCCAGTGCTCCTCGAACACGGGGTACGTCCACCCGCGCGTCGTGGCCGCCTTCTCCACCGCGTAGCCGAAGCCGACCTCGGAATACGTGGGCAGCGCGTTGCCCATCAGCATGTCCGCATAGGTCTGTCCCTGCGCGCCGAACACCTCGATGCTGTCGTCCATACCGCCCGGACGATTCCAGCTGTTCTCCACCATGCCCACCGTACCGGTCGCGAACTCGATGATGGTGATGGCCTCGTCGTCGCCCTGAGTGCGGTCGCCGTGGACCTGTGTGGAGAGCTGCGCGTACACGCTCCGGACCGCCGGCTTGCCGAGAAACCACCAGCAGAAGGCGATGCCGTGGCAGCCGAGGTCCATGAGCGCGCCGCCGCCGGAGCGGGCGACGTCCCAGAACCAGTCGGCGTGCGGCCCCGAATGCTTCTCCCCCTGCTTGACCAGGTGCACGCGCCCGAACGCACCCTCGTCGGCCATCTGCTTCGCCTTCACGTACTTGGGCGCGAAGAAGAGCTCCTCGGCGTACAGCAGGAGCACGCCGGCCTTCGCGCACGCCTCGAGCATGGCGTCCGCCTCCTCGAGCGTGACGCAGAGCGGCTTCTCGCAGACGACGTGCTTGCCCGCGCGGGCGGCATCGATGGTCATACGCGCATGCAGATAGTTGGGCGCGGAGATGGAGACCAGCTCGATCTCCGGGTCGCGCAGCATCTCGCGGTAGTCGGTGTGGAAGCGCGGAATGCCGTACCGCCGCGCGAACGCCTCCGCGTTGCCTGGCGTCGGCGACGCCACCGCGACCACCTCTGCCTCGTCCGGCACCGCCTGCACGGAGGCCGCGATGCAGTCGGCCTGAAAGCGCGAGCCGATGATGCCGATCTTCACTCTCGACACGATGTCGTCCTGGTGCTCACGGGTCGGGACGGCGGGCGACGTCCAGGGCGCTCAGCCCCACGCGGGCTGGCCGGGCGCGAGCGGCATGCAGCCGACGAACCGTCCGGGGACGCGGATGTAGCGCAGCGCCTTCGTCATGCCCGTCTCGGAGGAGAAGTAGGCGTTCTCCGCGAGCTCGCGGACGAGGGCGAAGTAGTGCGTCGCGCCGGCCTTGCGCGCCTCCGCGTCAATCGCGCGGAGCAGCCGGGCGCGGTCGGCGGCCGGCAGGGCGGCGAAGTCCGCGTGGTGACGCGCCCGGCAGGTGGCGCGAAGCTGCGACAGCCCCTGCACCAGCCGCTGCTGCGCGTCCGGCTCGTAGCAGTCGGTGAGCAGCAGGTTGATGGCCGGCCCCGCGCCCGCCGCCCGCGCGCCGGGCGA
>DATEPM010000209.1:0-18053 GCA_035273185.1 Gemmatimonadaceae bacterium | reverse complement strand
CGCCACGAGCGTCACCGGCTGCAGCTCGCGCCAGCGGCCGTCGCCGGCGGCGCCGCCGGCCACGTTGATGGAGCGCGAGAGCTCGCCGTGCAGCAGCGCGTCGCGCACCGCACGGCAGGCCTCCACGGCGACGTTGCGCTGCGCCTCCATGGTGGACGCGCCGATGTGCGGCGTGAGCACCACGTTAGGCGCCGACCGGATCGGGTGATCCGCGGGCAGGGGCTCCGTCTGGTAGACGTCGAGCACCGCGCCCGCCAGGTGGCCGCTGGCCAGCGCCGCCATGAGCGCCTGATCATCGACGATGCCGCCCCGCGCCATGTTCACCACGTAGGAGCCCGGATGCAGCAGCGCCAGCTCGCGCCGGCCGATCAGCCCCCGCGTCTCGTCGTTGAGCGGCGTGTGCACCGTGACGAGGTCGGCCTCCTCCAGCAGCGCCTCCAGGGACGGGGCGCGCCGAATGCGCAGCGCGCGGAAGCGGTCGTCCGCGATGTAGGGGTCGCAGCCCACGACGTCCATGCCGAACGCCAGGGCGCGCGCCGCGATCTCGCTGCCGATCCGGCCGACGCCCACGATGCCCAGGGTGCGTCCCTTCAGCTCACTCCCCAGCAGCTGGGAGCGGTCCCAGCGCCCCTCGCGCATGGACTGGGCGGCGCGCGGGAGGTGCCGCAGCAGGCCGATCGTGGTGCCGAAGAAGAGCTCCGCGACGGCGATGGTGTTCCCCGCCGGCGCGTTGATCACCGCGATCCCCAGCTCCGTCGCGGTGTCCAGGGCGATGTTGTCGACGCCGACGCCGGCGCGCCCGATCACCTTCAGGCGCCGGGCGCCGCGCAGCAGCTCGTCGGAGATGCGCGTGGCGCTGCGGCCGACGATGGCGTCGTAGTCGCCGATGCGGGCCAGCAGCTCCTGCTTCGGAAGCGTCGGCACCTCGTCCACCTGCAGCTCGGGCTCGGCCTGCAGCAGCTGCACGCCTTCGGGGTCGATCTCGTCGGTGACCAGCAGACGGTAGGGCAATCGGGGCTCGTGGGACGGGGCGGTTCGGCGGAACGGGAACGGGCTCGGGATTGAAAGGTGGTCGCGACCTGTGCGAGAATCAAACCACGCCTCGCACCGAGAATCCCCGGCCTGCGTGGCTGCGTAGGGAGGAAGGATCCGCGCACGCTCCCGGGCTGCGTGACGGCGGCGCGCGCCGGATCGTGTTCTGGTGCGGCTCGCCTACTCGACTCCCGCGCCCTCACCGGCACCGCGATTCATGTCGTCCGAACAGCATCCCTCCCCATCACCACCGCGCGCGCACCGGCTGCGCCGTACGCTCGCGCCGCCGATGGGCTCGCGGGTGCGGCGGCCGGGCGTGTGCCGGCTGCTGCTGGAGCACAACCGCGCGGAGGCGTCGGGCCGCGCAGTGCGGATCGGCGGCACGGTGCTGCTCGCGGTGGTGCTCGCCTGCGTGGAGCTTACCTTGCCGGCCACCGGCACGGTGCGCCCGGCAGCGGCCGCGCGCGCGACCACGTTACGTGCGACCACGGTACGCCCGTCGCTCGAGGGGATGGCCCGCGAGGTGGTCTATCTCGTGAACCTCGAGCGCACGCAGAACCAGCTGCCGCCGCTCACGGTCAACGCGCGACTGGTGACTGACGCCCGGCTACAGGCGGCGCAGATCGTGTCCACCGGTGTGCTGGACCACGTGATCCTCGGCGGCCCCTACCCGACGCCCTCCGCGCGCGCGCAGGCCGCGGGGTACGCCTGGAACGTGCTGGGCGAGAACCTGGCCTGGGGCTACGACGATGCGCAGAGTGCCGTGGTGGCCTGGATGCGCTCGCCCGGCCACCGCGCGAACATCCTGGCCGGCGCCTTTACCGAGACCGGTGTCGTGCTCGCCCCCGACGCCCAGGGACGGCTCATCTTCGTGCAGACGTTCGGCAAACCTGAATAGGGGGCAGAGGGCAGAGGGCGGGGAAATTCGGAGGTGCGGGCCGCAGGACCGCGCTCCTCCCCCCTTACCCCTGCCCCCCGCCCTCTCCCCTACAAAACGTAGAGATCCCTGCGCGTGCGCGGGACGGAGGCGCGGCCGTCGGAGTCCTGCTTCGCGAGCAGGGACTGGATGATGCCGATGCGGCCGGTGCGGAAGCCGTACGCGGAGGCGGCCATGTACAGGCGCCACACGCGATAGGTCGGCTCCCCCACGAGCGCCACCGCGTCCGGCTCGCTCGCCTCGAGCCGGCGTACCCAGTGCCGCAAGGTGGTCGCGTAGTGCTCGCGCAGGCTCTCCACGTCGCGCAGCTCGAAGCCGGCCTCCTCGGCGCACGCGATCACCAGGGCGGCGGGCACGAGCGCGCCGTCGGGAAACACATATCGGTCTATGAATGCGCCGCGGCGCCACAGCTTGCCGGCGATTCGGTCGCGCGTGGACTGCGGCCGCGCGTCGGCGATGTTGATGATCCCGTGGTTCAGGAACAGCCCCCCGGCGCGCAGCGCGCGAAAGGCCGCGGCGAAGTACTCGCCCAGCCGCTCCGCCCCGACGTGCTCCACCATCCCGACGCTCGCGATCTTGTCGAACGCCGGCTCGCCGGCGAGGTCGCGATAGTCGCGCACCTCCACGCGGCAGCGGTCGCCAAGGCCGTCGGCGGCGATGCGCTCGCGCGCGAGCTGCGCCTGGTTCTCGCTCAGGGTGATGCCGAGCGCGATCACGCCGTAGCGCCGCACCGCGTGGCGGATGAGCCCTCCCCATCCGCAGCCGATGTCGAGCAGCCGCTCCCCTGCCTTCAGGCGCAGCTTGCGACAGATGTGGTCGAGCTTGGCCCGCTGCGCGGTGTCGATGTCCTCGTCGCCCCGCTCGAAGTAGCCGCACGAGTACACCATGTTCCGGTCGAGCCAGAGCTGATAGAACCGATTGCCCACGTCGTAGTGAAATCGTACGGCCTGGCGGTCGCGGCGGACGGAGTGGCGCCGGCCGGCGCGCAGCAATCCTCTCGCCTGGTGCGCCTGATGCGTCGCAGGGGCGTGGTCGCGGGGCAGCGCGGCGGCGTGCCGCTCCAGACGCAGCAACGCGCCGAGCGACGCGATGCGTCCGGCGGCCACGTCGCCCAGCGCGGCGGCCGATTCGAGGTCCCCCTCGAGGTCCACATCGCCGAAGATGTATGCCTCGGTGAGGGACAGCTCGGACGGGGGGAGCAGCATCCGGCGAAGCGCGCCAGGCTGCTGGAGCACGAGGGTGAACCGCGGCGTTTCGCGCGGGGTATCCACGGTCCCATCCCAGAAGCGCACCGCGAAGGTGCGCTCGGCGGATGGGCCGAAGAGGTCGTCGAGCACCACGCGCGAGCTCCGAAGTGACTCGGGCGAGGTGTCCGGGGGTGATGCGTGATGCTGGCGCGCCCGCTCGGGGGTCGGCGTGCGGGAGGTGCGCGCCGCGGGGTGCACGCGCTGTTCGGGATCTGTCGAGGTGCCAACGTTGTACATGGCGCAACGCAATGAGAGAGTGGCGACGGCCTCCTGTGCCGGCGAGTGCGGCGTTACGTCCGCCTCGCTCCGGCCGTCGAGTGAACGAGGTCAGCCGCGCTGCGGCGCCTCGGAAGATCCATCCCGACCTCCTCCTTCAGATCCCATGTCGCCGACGACCCGACGTTTCACCGTCGGCGCGCTCTTCGCGTTCACCATCGGCTTCGTCTTCACGGGGTGCGCGACGGCGCCCGCGCAGACGGCACGAGCCACGAGCGCGCCAATCGCCGCCCCCGAGAACTGCTGCAACGCGCTCGAGCGCGCGGTGCTCGATGAGCTGAATCGTGCTCGCACGAACCCCGCCCGCTACGCGGACATGCTCGAGAGCGAGCTCCCGTATTATCATGGCACGCTCTTCCGCGAGCCGGGAGAGTCCGTGCCGCTGCAAACCCGCGAGGGTGCGAGCGCGATGCGCGAGGCCATCCGCGCGCTGCGTGCCACGCCCCCCCTTCCCGCCTTTCGTCTGTCCGCTGGCATGACGCTCGGCGCGCGCGATCACGTGCGCGATCAGGCATCTCGCGGTCTCATGAACCACAAGGGGACGGACGGAAGCATGGCGTGGGATCGCGTGGACCGCTACGGCGCCTGGCAGTCGAAGGTCTCGGAGAACATGAGCTTCGGCCCGATGACCGCGCGCGACGTGGTGACCGCGCTGCTGGTCGATGATGGTATCGCCGATCGCGGGCACCGCAAGAACATCCTGGACCGCGACGTACGCGTCGTCGGTATCGCCTGTGGTCCGCATAAGACGTACCGCGTGATGTGCGACATCGTCCACGCGGCGGGATTTACGGAGCGACAGACGGCCGTTGTGGGCAACAGAGAGTAGGGCAGCCCCTGCCCTACTCCCTCTTCCCCACACTGTCACTCGGTGCGGTGCGCAGTGACATGCGGTGCAGGAACGCACGCTCGTCCGCGGTGAGGCTGCGGACGCCGTCGCGTCTGGCCTTGGTCAACACTCGATCGAGCTCCTCCAGATTGATCGCGTGCAGCCCCTCGCGCGGGATGGCCTCCCAGCGCGCCAGCTCCGCCGCGTCGGACAGACGCGGGCCGGCTTTCTTGCCGAAGGTGGCCGTCTCGAGCTTCCGCTGATACTGTCGCAGGGGGGAGCGAAACTCGATCAGCCGGAGGTACAGGAACGCCGCCGCGTAGCCGCCCAGATGGGCGAAGTGCGCGACGCCGGGGCTGAAGCTGCCGAAGCCGGCGAACATCGAGTACGCCGTCTGGCCGATCACCAGCCAGCGCGCCTCGAGTGGGAGCACCCCCCAGATGAAGATCTTCTCCCGCGGCCAGAACATCGCGAACACCAGCTCCACGCCGAAGATCGCCCCCGATGCGCCGATGATCGCGCCGCCCGCCATCCCGAACAGCGTCATCAGCAGCGACAGCACCGCGCCGCCAATCCCGCTCACGAAGTACAGGGTGAGGAAGCGCCGGCCGCCGAGCTGGGCCTCCACGCGCGGCCCGAAGAAGGCGAGGGTGATCATGTTGAAGATCAGGTGCCACCACCCGCCGTGGACGAACATGTACGTCACGAACAGCCACGGGTGGGTGACGAGGTACGGCACGGAAGGGATGAACGCGAGCTGGATGGCCAGCGCGGGGACGTTGAAGCACAGCAGCGAGACCCCGGTCGTGACGACCAGCAGGCGGATCACCCACGGCGTGAGGAAGGAGAACATCGCGCGCTACCGTCCGCCGCGCCGCAGCGCCCGCCCGGCCAGCGCGCCGGTGTACCGGCCGCCGTCCACGGCCACCTGGCCATTCACGAGTACATATCGCATGCCGATGGCGAGGAGGGTGGGCGCCGTGTAGGTGGAGCGGTCGGCGATGGTGGCGGGGTCGAAGACGATGACGTCGGCATGGTTGCCTGCCCGCAGCGTCCCCCGCCCCTCGAGGCCCAGCGTGCGCGCGGTGAGCGCGCTGGAGCGGTGCACGGCCTGGGGCAGGGTGAGCACGTGCATGGTGTACACGTAGCGCCGCAACACGCGCGGGAAGGTGCCATACTTCCGGGGATGGCCGGCCGACCCGTCCGAGCCGGTCATCACCCAGGGCTGCACCATGAACCGCTCCACGTCCGACTCCTTCATGTTGAACGAGGCCACCGAGGCATCCCCCTGCTGTACGATCTGGAGCGCGGCATCGATGGGTGTCTCGTTCCGCTGCTGCGCCACCTGCTCCAGCGTCCTGCCCAGGATCGTGCTGTCTCGGGTGGACGAGATGAGCAGCGCCGCGGCGCCTCCGCGCCGCCGCAGATTCGTCTGCATGTCGGCCACCAACCGGGCATGCGTCGCCGGGTCCGCGATGCGCGCGCGCAGCGAGTCGCGTCCGCCCGCCTCCGCCCAGCGCGGCAGCAGGGACGCTCCCACGCTGCTGCCCGAGGCGAGATACGGATACTGATCGGCGGTGACCTGCACCCCCGCGGCACGCGCGTGGTCGATGAGCGCGATGACGCTGTCGCTCTGCCCCCAGACATCGGCCCCGAGCGCCTTGATGTGCGAGATGTGGATCGGGAGCCCGGCCTCGCGCCCGATGCGAATTGCCTCGTTCACGGCGCCGATCAACCCGATGGTGTACGAGCTCTCGTCGCGCAGATGCGAGTCGTAGATGCCCCCCTTCGCGGCCGCGACCTTCGCCAGCGCGATCACCTCCTCGGTGCTGGCGTAGCTGCCCGGCGCGTAGTACAGCCCTGTGGACATGCCGAACGCGCCCTCGTCCATCCCGCGGGCCACCAGGGCGCGCATGGAATCGAGCTGCGTCGCGTCCGGTGCGGCAGCCGACATCCCGAGCACGTGCCCCCGCACGGAGCCCTGGGGCACGTACAATCCGGCGTTGGTACCGATGCCGGTGCGCGTCCAGGTATCCAGCGTCGTGCCGATCTCGATGGTGCCGCCGCCGTCGTTGTTGGTCATGACGGTGGTCACCCCCTGCATCAGATAATCGAGATTGGACCGCCGCTTCGCGTCGGGGCTCAGCAGATCACCCAACGTGTGGGTGTGCGGATCGATGAAGCCGGGGGCC
The DNA here is from genome assembly GCA_035273185.1 of Gemmatimonadaceae bacterium. Taxonomy (GTDB): domain Bacteria; phylum Gemmatimonadota; class Gemmatimonadetes; order Gemmatimonadales; family Gemmatimonadaceae; genus AG2. The sequence continues at coordinate 11,540 of DATEPM010000209.1, read as the reverse complement.
ACCACGAGCCCCCTGGCGTCGATGGTGCGCGCGGCCTGGATACCCGCCGCGGCCGCGTCGCCCACGAGGGTGATGCGATCGCCGTCGATGACGACATCCGCCACGCGCGGCGCGCTGCCGGTGCCGTCCACCACGGTGCCGCCGCGGATCAGGATGCTGGCGCGCGGCGCGGGGGCCGGGGGTGCGCCGGACGCGCCGCGTGACGGCTGCTGGGCGTGCAGCAGGCATGGTATCGCGTACGCGAGCAGGGCGAGACGGGCGCGGGACATTGCGCTGGGCATGTTGGCGACGGAGACGATGGTGGCCGAACGACGGTGTTGGAGGCAGCTTATGCGGCGAGCCGGGCCCCGTCCACCCTCACGTTCACGATCAGCATCCATGCGCCTTCGTACACCGCTGTTGGTCTTCGGTTGTTCAGTCGTTTCGACGCTCCACGCATCCACCCCCGCACGGGCGCAGGCACCCCACCGCGAGATCCTTCGCGCCAAGTTCCAACGCGAGCTGCAGCGCGTGGCCGACCAGTACGATGGCGTGCTCGGCGCCGCCACCATCGATCTTGCCGACAGTGGTGCGGCTGCCGGCATCGGCGTGAACCAGAACCTCGTGTTCCCTCAGGGGAGCGCGATCAAGGTCCCGATACTCATCGAGCTCTTTCGCCGCGGCGATGCGGACCCGAAGCTGCTGCGCACCCGGCAGCCGATCACCGCGGCGGCGCGCACGGGCGGCAGCGGCGTGCTCGGCTTCTTCACCGACGGCGGATCCGAGCTGTCGAACGAGGATCTCGCCATCCTCATGATCACGCTGAGCGACAACGAGGCCACCAACCTGCTCATCGACGCCGTGGGCATGGAGGCCGTCAACCGGATGCTGGCGGGGCTGGGGCTGCGCGAGACGAAGCTGCAGCGGAAGATGATCCGGCCCGATGCGATGGCCCGCGGCGAGGAAAACGTCTCCACGCCGGCGGAGGCGGCCGCCATCATGGCGCGACTGGCGCGCTGCGCGCTGCCGCTCACTCCCGCGAGCTGCGCGCGCGTGCGCCAGATCCTGGAGCTGCCCAAAAACGAACCGGTTCGGTCGGTGGTGCCGCCCGCTGTGCGCGTGGCCTCCAAGCCAGGCGATGTCGAGGGCGTGTCCACCAGCTGGGCGCTGGTGAACCTGCCGGGCCGCCCCTTCGTGCTGACCGTCATGACCAACTACGGCGACAGCGAGCGCGGACGCACTGCGATCCGGGAGATCGCGACGCTCGCACTGGACTACTACGGCAAGCTGGCCGGCGCGACGCCGAACGGGGCCCGGGTGCCGCTGTCGGTGCTGGAGCGAGCGGCGCCCCGGAAGCCCTGACTCGCCGCGCGCCGCCGCATGAACGGCCATACGTGACGACGCTCCGCAGTTCGAGAGACTGCGGAGCGTCGTCAGCAACTATCAGCATTGCCCTACACTACTGCCTACGGACTGGTGAAGTGTGGGTTCGTCTGCTTCTCGGAAAGCGGGATGGGGAAGCAGAGGTTCTGATTGGCGCTGAGGTACGAGGTCGCCGATCCGGCCTGCTCCAGCGGCGAGAGGTCGCCCGGCGCGCTGGTCGCCTTCCAGCGGCGCAGATCGCCCAGGCGGCGGCCCTCCAGCCACAGCTCGATGCCCCGCTCCCGCTTGAGCGCCGTCCAGGCCTCGTCGGCGGTGGTCGCACTCCAGGGCTGCAGCTTGAGCGCCACGCGGTGCTTGTTGATGAGCATCATCGCATTGGGCACATCGCCGCCCATCAACAGGTTCTCGGCTTCCAGGAGCCGCATCTCCCAGCCGCTGGAGAGGTTCATGGCCGCGTCCTTCTTGCTGAACTTGGTCTCGAAGTGCCACTGCACGCGGCCCAGACTGAGGACCGCAGCATCGCCCACCTTCTGCGACGTGCTCGTATCCCACGGCACGCGCGGGTCCTTCGTGCTGGCGTAGTACGTCTCGTAGGGGGTGTTCCACACGGTGTGAGCCCGATAGGGCTGGTTCGCCGTGGCCCAGTAAATCCGATTGTACTGATCCACGTCGGTGACGTAGTACGGCATCTGGTACACGAAGCCGTCGGCCACCTGCTGTGCGTCCGCTATGGCGTCGGGCCAGCGGCCGAGATCCGCCAGCACGGAGGCGCGGCCGGCGAGCGCCGCGGAGACGGACCTGGTATCGCCCGCCGCCTGCGCCACGCCCAGCGCCGTCGTGAACCTCGCGATCGCGCTGTCCAGGAACGCCGTGGAGGGCATCGCCGCGCTCCCGTCGATCACCGCCTCGCACATGTTCTCCCCCAGCAGCCGGTAGGTGTAGCCGGACCAGAGCAGGATCTGCGCGGCGAGCTTGTTCTTGGCGTAGTCGGTGAGGCTCCGCTTCATGAACTTGTTGCCCGAGTCGGCCTCGAAGCGCGCGCGCTGGGCCAGATCCCAGTGGGTGTTCGTCTCGTCGTCGGTCAGCAGCCCGATCTGCTGGTTGGGGGTGATCCCGAAGCTGCCGGTGGATCCCGCCGGAAAGACCTCGCGGGAGACCGCGGCGCCCGTGTAGGCGATCCAGTTGAGCGCCTCGGAGAGATCGCGCCCGGCGCCGTTCACGATCGCCTGCGCCGCGCGCGGGTCGTTGAGATACTTGCCCTGCACCGGGCCGGGATTGCTCACGTCGAAGTTGCAGCCGCCGAGCGCGGCGCCAGCCGCCGCGATCCCGAGCGTGCCGAGGGTGATGCGCATGTATGTCCGCATGTCGGTATGCTCCGGGTTGGCGTTAGAAGGTCACCTGCAGCCGCCCCAGCACCGTGGCCGGCGCCGGGATCTGCTCGGAGACGTAGCGCACCTGCGCGTTGAAGCCGTCATTCCCCGCCATCTCCGGATCGAACAGCCGGAAGTCCTTGTTCTTCCACGAATACCAGTTCTGCACCGAGAGCGAGAGGCTCGCCGTGTGCGCGCCGGGCACGAAGCGCTTCGGGATCGCCGCCTTCACGGTCACATCGCGCAGCTTGAAAAAGTCAGCCTTGAAGATGAACAGATCCGACTTCAGGTAGCCGTTCTTGGTATCGCACTCCACGCGTTCCCGCGCCGTCCAGTTATTCTCGTTGTTGTCGCGGGCAGCCTTGGCGTATGCGTCGAAGCAGGTGGGCCACTTCACCGACCGGGAGAGCGCCTCGTACGACGCGTCCTCGTCGATGTAGTTGCCCCCCTGGTACTCGCCGCGCGCGGAGATCTCGATCCCCTTCGGCAGCTGCAGCGCCGACGTGACCCCGATGATCCGCGTGGGCTGCGAGGGGCCGTAGAGGTGCTTGTCCACGATGTTCGGGGGCGCGATGTCATCGGGGTTGGTGATGTAGTGGCCGCGCAGCACGGCGAGCGGCTGCCCCTCGATGGCCCAGCCGTTGTTCGCGATCTCGAACGGGGCAATGTTGCCGAGGCTCAGCACCTTGCTCTTGCTGAGCGCCAGGTTCACCCCGGCCGTCCACGTCAGCGGCTGCGACTGCCAGAGCGTGGCGTTGGTTCCGATCTCGAAGCCGCTCTTCTGCAGCGCACCGATGTTCTCCAGCTGCGAGCGCAGGAAGCCCTCGGACGGCGGGAAGTCCACGTTGAGCAGCGCGTCGGAGGTGCGCGTGTGGTACCACGTGAAGTCCACGCTCAGCCGGTTGTTCAGCGACGCCGCGTCGAAGCCCAGCTCCGTCTCGGCGGAGCGCTCCGGGCCCAGGTGCGGGTTGCCGACGTTGCGCGTGCGGAGCGCCGGTTGGCCGCCCCAGCCCACGCCGTCGTAGGTCTGGATGGCGTCGAAAGCGCCCGGTGCGCGGCCAGCCTGACCGTATGCTGCGCGCAGCTTGAGGGTGTTGGCCACGTGATGCGCGAACGTGGACTGCCAGAAGGGCTCGTCCGAGATCACGTACGACGCACTCACCTTCGGATACGCCTGCACGCCGAGGCTGTCGCCGAAGGCGCTGTACTTGTCGAAGCGCACGCCGCCGGTGAGGAAGACGCGGTCGCGCCAGCCGAGCATCTCCTGCAGGAAGAAGCCCCCGGTCACGATCTTGATCCGGTTCTCGGAGCCGTTCCACTGCGAGCCGGTGCTGACGGTGGGATCGCCCGGGCCGGTGAAGTTGGTGGCGAAGGCCTCGACGTCGCGCGTGTCGATGGTGGACGCCTGGCCGCCCCACGCGAAGGTGGAGTGCAGGAACTTCACGTCCTGCTCCCACGTGCCCACGTAGTCGCTGGTGAGGGTCTGATTCGCCCACTGCTGATCGGACAGGGACCCGGTGGGGGACTCCGGGAAGCCGAAGGGGCGCAGGTTGCGGTTCTCGACGTTCGCGCGATCGATGCCGATGGTGAGCTTGTTGGTGAGGTGCGCGAAGGGCGCGTAGCTCACCGTTGCCCCCATGATCATGCGATTGATCCAGGTGTTGAGCTGGTACTGCAGCACCTGGGAGATGGTGTCGATGTTGGCGCTGCCGTAATAATTGCGGTCGCGCCGGAAGGCGTTGAGGGTGAGCCCCGCGGCGTTGTTGCCGGCCGGCGTGTTGGTGATGTGATCGTTGGTGTAGCCGGTGTTCCAGTCGATGTTCAGCTTCGGGCTGGGCGCGAAGCTGAAGTTCGCGCGCACGACGTACTTGCGCTCGTCATCCAGCGGGAGTACGCCCTGGTCGTCGTTGTAGCCGCCGGAGAGGAAGTAGCGCGGCCCGTTCGTGGCGCCGCCGTTCACCGACATGTTGTACGCCTGCCGCCAGCCGTTGCGCAGCCAGGGATTGATGTACAGGTACTTGGCACAGGCCTGGGTGCTGCTGCACGCGCCGCCGTCGTCGATGCCGAACGGGCGCAGGCGGTTGATGCCCTGGCTGGTCTCGAAGTTCCAGCTGGGCGCGCCGCTCTGGCCGCGTTTTGTGAATATCTGAATCACGCCCGCGGCGGCCTCGGTGCCGTAGAGCGTCGTGGCCGCGGCGCCCTTGAGCACCTCGATGCGATCGATGTCCTCGGGGTTGATGTCGTTGAGCGGGCTGGCGTAGTAGTTCGTGCTGCGGAGCTGCGAGCCCGCGGGCGGCACGTTCTTCGGGTACTCGTCGCTGCGGACGCGCACGCCGTCGATGTAGATGAGCGGCTGGTTCGAGAGCGCGACGCTGGTGTTGCCGCGCAGGCGGATGGACGCGCCCGCGCCGGAGCTGCCGGTGGAGAGCTCGATGCTGGCGCCGGGCACGCGCCCCTGGAGCATCGCGGAAACGTCGGTCTTGGCCTCCGGGATGTCGGCGGCCGTCACCGCGCTGATGGAGTTGCCCACCTCGCGCCGGCGCGCCTGGCCCGCCGTTCCGGTGACGACCACCTGGTCCAGCTGCACGGCGGAGGTGGCGAGGGCGAAGTCCAGGGTCGCGGTGCCGCCCGCGGGGACCGTGACCGTCCGATCTACCGGCGCGAAGCCGATGAGCCGCACGTGCACGCGTTGCGTGCCTGCCGGAACGCCGGTGATGGCGTAGCTGCCGTCATCGCGCGACACGGCGCCGATGCGCGTGCCGGCGATGGTCACCTGTGCACTGCCGAGCGGGTTTTCGGTGCCGGCGTGGCGCACCGTGCCGCTCACGGTTCCGGTAGCCTCGCCGGCCTGGGCGCGCGCGGCGGTGGATCCGCCCGCGAGCGCCGCCGCGACCAGACCGGCAGTGAGCACACGCACTGCGAGCGTGAATCGACGTGCGACCATGGGACCTCTCCGTTGCGTGGGTGGGACAACCGAGGTCGCGAGAGGCATCCGGCGCGTGGTCGCGCGGGGCGCTCTCGTGGCCGGCGCCGCCATCGCGAAGCTGGCGCGGGCGCACTAGCATCTCGTGCGGTCGAGAGGCTGTCAACGGGCCGCGCGTGAACGGCGGGCGTGTGACTTCACGGGCGGTCGCGGAGTTACGCGCCGGCGCGACGCACCGCGGGAGGACGGGATCTTGACAGTCCTTGCTCCGTGAGGTAGCTCCCCCTACTCGGCGCCGTCCAGGGCGCCGTCCTGCGGTGAATGCGGATCTGAGGCCGGTTCCCACCGATCGGAGACGCACCCTCACCAACTCCCCGCAACCGAGGTTCCTGGAGGATCCAGCATGAACGCACGCCGCTCCACGAGTGGTGCTCTCGTCGCGTCGCTCCTGGTCGGAGGTGCCCTGCTCGCCGCCCCGTGCGCGCGTGCAGCGGCACAGCAATCGACCGGACGCATCGAGGGCACGGTCACCGACGCGCGCTCGCAGCAGCCCCTGAGTGCGGCGTCCGTCTTCATCCAGAACACCGGCATCGGGAGCCAGACCAACGACCGGGGGCGCTTCGTGCTGGTGAACCTGCCGCCCGGCAGCTACCAGGTGCGCGTGCGCCGTATCGGATTCACCAATGCGGTGAAGACGGTGGCGGTGCAGGCGGGCGAGACGGCCACGGCCGACTTCGCGCTCACGGAAGCCCCCATCTCCCTCGAGGAGGTGGTGGTGACCGGTACGGCGGCGGTGACGCGCGCGAAGGAGGTGCCCACCAGCACCGACATCGTGAACATGCAGACGCTGCGGAACGCGCCGGTGGCCAACGCGCAGGAGGTGATCGCGGGTCGCATCCCCAGCGTCACGGTGGAGGCGAACAGCGGGCAGCCGGGCGCCGGCGGCTCCATCAAGATTCGCGGCACCAATACGCTCACGCAGAGCGTGATGCCGTTGATGTACGTGGACGGCGTGCGCATCTACAACGAGATCACGCGCAACAACTGGGGGGCGCGCACGGCCTCCAACCCGCTGCAGGACATCAACCCCGATGATATCGAGCGCATCGAGGTGGTGAAGGGCGCGGCGGCCACCACGCTGTATGGCACCGAGGCGGCGGGTGGCGTGATCCAGATCTTCACCAAGAAGGGCGTGGCCGGCCGGCCGCAGTGGGATGCCAACCTCACCACCGGCGCCAACGTGAACTATCGCTGGGGCGACCGGCACGACCCGACGCAGCTCTTCACCGAGTGCGGCGACAAGGCCGACATGTACGGCATCGCCACCTCGAAGACCACGGTGGGCACCACGGTCTATCAGAAGGGTGATCGCGTTCCCTTCCAGGATCCCACCTGTCCCGCGGACGGCAACTGGACGGATCCGGGGCCCATCCAGCAATACGATCTCTCGGTGCGCGGCGGGAACCAGAAGGTGACGTACTTCGTCTCCGGTAACTTCGGCGACGTGCAAGGCATCCTCCAAACCCAGCGCAGCAAGGACGGCGGCTTCCGCGGCAACTTCGCGTTCTTCCCGATGGACAAGCTGCAGCTCAGCGTGAACAGCGCGTACACGCGCCGGAACACGCGGTGGGCCGGCGACGGCAACAACTCCGAAGGCTTTCTGCTGAACGTCGGCCGGGGGTGGCGCGGCTATTTCCAGGGCGGCGTCGGCGACCAGTGCGCCGTCGTTCCGAGCAACGAGGTGTGCGTCACCAACGGGAATACCTTCGACCAGACGCTCACCACCAAGTCCGACCACTATCTGTCGGGCGTCAACCTGAACTACAACCCCACCGAGCACCTCTCCAACCGGCTCGCGGTGGGCTGGGATTACACGATCTTCAACAACGTCACGAATCTGCCCTTCGCCTACCAGGATTTCCCGGAGGGCTACTTCTGGGACGAGAACTCCAGCCATACCAAGCTCTCGCTCGACTACGCGGGCTCGTATCTGAGCAACGTCTGGCGGGTTCCGAACCTCGCGTCCACCTTCTCCTGGGGCGGGCAGCTCTTCCGCGACCGCAATCGCTACACCGAGATCGACGTCCAGAACTTTGCCGGCCCGGGTGATCCCACGCTCACCACCGGGTCCGAGCTCACGTATCGCCAGGATCTGCCCAGCGCGATCACGAACGCCGGCTTCTTTTTCCAGGAGCAGCTCGGATTCCATGATCGCCTGTTCGTCACCGGGGGGCTCCGCGTGGACGGCAACAGCGCCTTCGGCGAGAACTTCGGCCTGCAGACCTATCCCAAGCTCGGGTTCTCCTACGTGCTCTCGGACTTCGGCTTCTGGCCGAAGAGCTGGCTGGAGACCTTCAAACTGCGCGGCGCCGTCGGCGAGTCGGGCAAGGCACCGGGCGCCTTCGACAAGCTGCGCACCTGGACGCCGATCACCGGCGACGAGAACAAGCCGGGCTTCACGCCGAGCAACGTGGGCAACCCGGACCTCGGCCCCGAGCGCACGCGCGAGCTCGAGGGCGGCTTCGACGCGAGCGCCCTTGGTGGCCTCATCGGCACCGAGTTCACGTACTACAATGCGCGCACCTTCGACGCGCTCATTCCGGTGCCGCGGCCGCCTTCGGGGGGCTTCTCCAACGCGCAGCTTCAGAACGTCGGCGAAATCCGGAACAGCGGCGTGGAGCTGCAGCTCAACCTCGCGCTGCTGCGTCTGAGGAACTTCGACTGGCGGCTGCGCGCGAACGGCAACCGGATGTGGAACCGCGCCGTCGATCTGGGCGAGTCAGCCCCCGGCTTCCCGATCACGGAGGTCTACACGGGGCTGAACTCCTGGGTAAAGGTGGGGAGGCCATTCCCGCAGTACTACGGCCCGAAGGTCACGAACCCGAATGCCGATGCCGCTCCGGTGATCGACCCAGATGCGCAGCTGGGCAACGTGAGCCCGGACCGGATGTGGGGGCTTGGCACCACGTTGACGTTCTTCAACAACCTGTCGCTCGACGCGTTCCTGGAGCACCAGGGTGGATTTGTCGTCCAGAACTACACCGCATATCAGAATGCCCGGCGCGGCGTCTGGCAGCCGTGCTACGACGTTCAGGAGAAGACGGTCGCTGCCGCCAACGCGGGGACGACGCTCACCGGCGTGCGTGCCATCGACCGCGCGCGGTGCGCGTTCAAAGGGTACGACATCGGCTTCTGGACGGAGAAGGGCGACTTCACCAAGCTCCGCTACGTCTCGCTCACCTACAATCTGCCCGCGCGGCTGATCCACACGGATCGCGCGAGCGTGACGTTCTCGGCGCGCAATCTCTTCACCTGGTCGCCGTACCACGGCGCCGATCCGGAGGTGCAGGACGTGGCCGACCAGGCCGGCGGCTCGGGCGATAACGAGTTCGGCGGACGATTCGGCCGGCGCGACTACTACCAGATTCCACAGCCGCGCACCTTCACGATCTCGCTGCGCACCACCTTCTGAGCGCAACCAAACGAGTGTAGAGGAGAATCCATAGATGACCAGAGCACGAAACTGGGCCTGGCTCGCGACGGTGGCGCTGCTGCCGCTAGGCGCGTGTCACGGCCTGTTCGATGTGCAGAGTCCGGGAAAGATCCAGGACGCCGATCTCAACACGCCGGTCGCGGTGCCGGGGATCGTCACGGGCATGTCGTACGACATGGCACGTGCGCTCAACAATTCGTCGGAGGCGCTCTCGCTGCTCTCCGTGGAGCTGTACCACGGCGGCAGCTACAACTGGGGCGATCTGCCGGCCGGCATCGTGAAGCCGGAGGACGTGAACGGCACGTGGGAGGCGATGTTCCGCCCACGCTATACCACGACGGCGGGCATCGCGCGCATCAAGGGACTCATATCGCCCGATGCGTTTGCCAAGAGTCCGGAGGTCGCGCGCGCGTACATGCTCGGCGGCTTCGCGAACCGGCACATCGGTGAGAACGTCTGCCAGACGATCAACCCGGCTACCGGCGTCCCCGAGTCCAATACGGCCGAATTCGATCGCGGCATCGCGAACTTCCAGCAGGCCATCCAGATTGGCACCGCCGCGGGTAAGGACGCGGCGGACTACGTCACCGGGGCCTATGGCGGCCTGGCGACGCTGGAAGCGTGGAAGGGCAATTGGGCGGCTGCCGCGACCGACGCGGCCAAGGTGCCGGCCGATTTCGTGATCACCGCTCCGCTCATGGTAGACGGGCTCTCCAACACACTCAATTACGAGACGCACTCCCGTTACGAGTACAGCGTGTGGAGCACCGAAGCCGCCCTGCACTACGGTGATCCCCGCGTTCCATGGGATACGCTCTACAGCGACAATGGGGCGATCGCGGTCGGCGCGAACGGCGCCACCCCGATGTTCCAGCAGCGGAAGTACGACGATCTCGGCGCCAACATCCCGCTCACCAAGGGGACGGAGATGCTCGTGCTCCGCGCCGAAGCTGCGCTGCGCCAGAGCACACCGGACATCGCAGGGGCATATGCGCTGATGAACGAGGAACGGGCGCAGTATGCGAGTCTGAACCCGCTCACGCCGTCGACTGACATCAACCAGGCCTGGGCGGATCTGCACTGGGAGCGCGAGGCGGTCACCTGGCTGGAAGGACGCCACCTCTGGGACGAGCGCCGCTGGTTTGCGGAGACCGGTCCGGCTCACTACGACATACCCAAGACCGCAGGAGACCCCACCGCGACACTGGCGGACCGGGCGATCTGCATCCCGATCAGCAAGGACGAGCTGCAATCGAACCCCAACATTCCCTCACAGCCGTGAGCTGAGCGGGACGCGATCGATCACACTGCGCGGGGGTGGCGTCCGGTCGGCGCCACCCCCGTCGTCACAGCGGAGGCAGAGTCGCAATGCGGGCAGTCGGAGGATGGCGTGTGGCAGGAGTCGCGCTGGTGCTGTCGCTCGCCGCCAGCGGATGCTATTCGTACGTTCTGATCCCCGTCGACCAGCTGTCGGTGGGGCAGCCGGTGCGCGCCCGGATCAGCGGCGCGCAGGCCGAACGGCTGGAGCCCGTCCTCGGCGACAACGGCCGCGAGCTGGACGGAAAGCTGCTGGAGAAGCAGGACAGCGGGATCGTCATGGCCGTATCGAGCGCCATCGGCGCGGAGAGCGGCGTCTACACGCGGGCGTACCAGCGCATCGCCATTCCGCGGTCGGAGCTGGAGGAGGTGGAGATTCGCCGGCTGGATCACCTGAAGACCGGCGTGGCGATCGCGGGCGGTGTGGTGGCCGTCTCCGCCATCTTCGCCGCCGCCTCGGGCGCGATCGACCTCGGCACGGGGCAGGGGAAGAGCAATCCGAACAAGGCACGCGTGCCGGTTGGGATTCCGTTATTCCGGCTGCGCATCGGGCGCTGACGAAAGCTCCCAGCCGGCGCGCCTCCGCGTCCCGTTGCGACCACGCCGGCGCCTCACGCCGGCGCGGGCGACGGCCGGAGCACCTTGGCGACCGCCGCGACGTACTGGGCCCAGGTGGCGGCCTCGCTGCGCAGCGCGCGCCGGCCGGCGGCAGTGAGGCGGTAGAACTTCGCCCGCTTGCCACGCTCCGAGAGTCCCCATTCGCTCTCCACCCAGCCGCGCTCCTCCATGCGATGCAGGGCGGTGTACAGCGCGCCGTCCAGCACGCGAAAGGCACCGTCGGAGCGATCGTGGATGAAGCGCGCGACGTCGTAGCCGTGGAGCGGCCGGCCCGCCAGGGCGCGCAGCACGAGGACGTCCAGCGTGCCCTGGAGCAGATCCAGCTCGTGATCGCTCATATGCCGAGTGTAGCCTCAGACGTTGATTGAATCAAGTGCTGAGGGAATGCACGCGTTCGGCGCGGCGGATGGGAGCCCGACGCGCGCCGCGCGCGCATCGCTCCCGGGCCCGCCGATCA
>DATEPM010000208.1:0-4083 GCA_035273185.1 Gemmatimonadaceae bacterium | reverse complement strand
ATCCCCCGGTACTCGGCAGGTCGCTCACGTGTTACGCACCCGTTCGCCGGTTGCTGGATTGCTCCAGCCCCCGTGACTTGCATGTGTTAAGCACGCCGCCAGCGTTCGTCCTGAGCCAGGATCAAACTCTCCACGAGAATTCCATGAGAATTCGATACAGCTCGTCATTCGAATCGCTGTCCTACGCTGTCGCGTACGACAGCGCGTCCGAATCACTGAATTATCGGGTCTGAGCTCTCCCCGTCGCCCCGATCGGCCACGGATCATCGAGCCCGCCTCGCACATCCAGTTTTCCCAAGTTCGATTGTCAAACAGCAAACAAGCGTCGCATGTGCGACAGCCTTGTAACGTACTCAACCTCGAACCAAACGTCAAGCGCGCGGAGAAACTGCCCCCCGACACACCCCCTCCCCGCGCCAACTCTCGCTCCGCCGGCACTCGGGGACGGCCTGGAAAAGTAACTGATATTACCGTCATGCGCAACGCCACCACCCCGCCCATCGCACCGCACCTGGGGTCAGTGGCCATCTCCTTCCGCCGGCGACAAGGGGCCCTACGCAAGGGTCCCACGGTCACGGTACAGTGGGCCGTGTAGGAATCGAACCTACAACCTAGCGATTAAGAGTCGCTTGCTCTGCCAATTGAGCTAACGGCCCGAACAGGCTCGAAGTGGCGCGCCAGGAGGGAATCGAACCCCCGACCCACAGCTTAGAAGGCTGTTGCTCTATCCAACTGAGCTACTGGCGCTTCAATCGCGACGGGATCGCCCCATCCTGCTCCCGACGGGGCACCCGCCAGGTCGGGGCGCCCGGATTTGAACCGGGGACCTCCTGCTCCCAAAGCAGGCGCGATACCAGGCTACGCTACGCCCCGCAACGAGCCCCTGAATGTAGTGATCACGCAAAAGCAGGTCAACCGGGCTCAGACACTTCCCGAAGTTCCGACAGCTCTCGAAGCAGCGCGCCGAACGCTCGCCCCCGATGGCTCACGCGCGCCTTCCGCTCCTGCGTCGCCTCCCCGAACGTCTCCCCCAGTTCCGGCGACCAGAACAGCGGATCGTACCCGAAACCACCGGCGCCTCGCGGCTCCTCCAGAATCTCACCGGCCACCTCGCCGCGACAGCACAGCGTCCGCTCCCCATCCACGTACACCGCCGCGCACACATACCGGGCACGACGATCGCCGCTGCCCCGTAGCGCCTCGAGCAGCTTTGCGTTGTTTGCATCGTCCAGCGCCGTGCCGGTGAGATCGTTGCGCTCACTCCAGCGCTTGCTCCGCACCCCCGGCCGGCCACCCAGCGCCGCCACCGACAGCCCGGAATCATCGGCCACCACAGGCCGCCCGCCAGTCCGCTCGTGGAAGTAGCGCGCCTTGGCGCCGGCGTTCTCCTCGAAGCTGCCGAACGCTTCCACGGCATCCTCGGCGGGCGCTTCCGCTACCCCTGCCTCCGCGAGATCCACCACGCGTAACCCGGCCGCCCCGAACAGCGCGCGAAGCTCCCGCAGCTTGCCGGGGCTGCGCGTAGCCAGCACGATCGCGTCGTCTCTCACGACTCGAGGACGCGCCGTTGCGCCGCGTCCAGCTCGCGCAGCCCCCGCACGGCCAGCTCCAGCAGGAGGTCCAGCTCGGCCCGGTCGAAAGTTCCATGCTCCCCCGTCCCCTGCACCTCCACGAAGCCGCCCTCGCTGCTCATCACGACATTCATATCCACTCCCGCCACCACGTCCTCCGCGTAGTCCAGATCCAGGCGCGGCACCCCGCCCACGACGCCCACACTCACCCCCGCCACCCGCCGGCGCACCGGCGAGGCGGCCAGCCGCCCGCTCTGCACCATCCACGCGAAGGCATCCACCACGGCGACGGAGGCGCCGGTGATCGCCGCCGTCCGCGTTCCGCCGTCCGCCACCAGCACGTCGCAATCCAGCCGCAGTGTGTACTCGCCGAAATGAAAGTCGTCGAGCATCGCGCGTACGCTGCGGCCGATCAGCCGCTGGATCTCCTGGGTCCGGCCGCCCAGCTGCGATCGTTCGCGCGAGGTCCGGGTGCGAGTCGCGCGCGGGAGCATCGCGTACTCCGCCGTCAGCCAGCCGTCGCCGCTGCCGCGCCGCCACGACGGAACCCCGGCGTCGACCGAGGCCGTACACAGCACGCGCGTCTCGCCAAAGGACGCGAGGCAGGACCCCTCGGCATACGGTGCCACGTGCCGCTCCAGGCGCACGGGACGGAGTTGGTCGGCGCGCCGGCCGGCGCGCTCTGGATCTGGATCAGGAGCCACGGAGTCGTTGGATGATGAAGGTGGTCGACTGCCCGGGCGTCAGTGGCACGACGACCACCGCGCCGCCCCACGCGCGCACTTCGGGCGCGCCGACGATCGTGTCCGGCGTGTAGTCGCCGCCCTTCACGAGCACATCGGGATGTAGATGCTGGATGAGCGCCAGCGGCGTGTCCTCATCGAATGCCACCACGGCATCAACCATCCCGAGCGCCGCCAGGACATAGCTCCGCTCCGCCGTGGACCGCACCGGGCGCTCCGGCCCCTTGAGCCGCCGCACGGAGGCATCGGTGTTCACGCCGACCACCAGGGCATCGCCCTGCCGGCGCGCCCCCAGCAGGATGTCCACGTGACCGGAGTGCAGCAGGTCGAACACGCCGTTCGTGAACACCACGCGCCCCGGCGCGTGCGCGCGCCAGGCGGCGGCGCCCCGCCAGTCGAGAATCTTGCTGCGCGGATCGGCCGGTGCGCTCAAAACGTGCCTTCGGCGTGTGGAGCGAAATGGATGTCGCGCTTCACCACCGGCAGATCCACCCGTTCGGTGTACTCCGCGCTCACGGAGATCCGATGATCCTGCCGCTGCACGGTGAGGTCCGACGCCTCTGGCGGAAGCCCCAGTGAATCGGCAATCGCCGTCAGGTGCAGCTTGATGCGATCGTCCGGGATCTGCGCGGCGAAGCGCACCTCCTGGTTCATCGCATCCTGATACTGATAGAAGCGCCAGTACGCCTCGAAGACGTTGACGCCGAAGTACAGCGCCACGGCCACCAGGAGCAGTATGAACAGACAGCCCAACGAGCTCCGGCCGCGGCGCGCTACCACTGCGACTGCGCTCCCTCGACGATGTCGCTCACCAGCCGTTCCAGCGCCTGTTGCCGGCCCGTGGCTTCGGCGCGCTCGGCGTATTCCCCCTCAGCTCGCATTCCCTTGCGCTGGAACAGCACGTGGCCGCTCGTCTGATCCACGATCTCCACGTCCACGGTGACCGCCAGCTTCCGGCGCGCGGTGACGGCCTGCGACGGGTCGGCGCTGAAGCCGACGGGGATGTCCACGTCGTAGTTGGTGATGGTGCCGCGCACCAGCGCATCCGCTCGGTTCTCCGCGGCGTCGCGCACGCCGAGGCGGCGCTGCAGCTCGCGGCGCATGAGATCCAGCAGCTCGCTCTGCAGCTCCGGTGCGGTGGTCTGGTTGTCGAAGGGCAGCACCGCCATCGTGCGGATGTTCGACGGCAGACCCCCACCGACGAAACCGTAGTGCACGCCGCATCCCGCGACCGCCAGCCCCAGCGCGAGCGCGAGCAGCTCAGAAGGGATTCCAGATCGATGCATCGAAGCCATCCACTTCGGCGGAGCGCGTCACCACCAGCTTCAGGGTGCGACGCGCCGCCTCGTTCCGGTATCGGATCTCTCCGGCCGAGCGCTCCACCCACTCGAGGATCCGGCCGCCGCTCACACGCTCGACGCGCGTGAGACTGTCGTGGGAGAAGGACAGGCGCCACTGCGGCGGCGTACCAATGTCGGCACGCAGGACCGCGCCGTCAACGCGCGCGCTCGTATCCGGCAGCGCCGGTACCGCCAGACGGCCAAACGCCGCCCAGAGCAGCGGCGCCGGCGGGACGAGCCGGCGCACCGCATCGCTCCCTGGCACCGCGAGCGAATCGCCGATCAGCACCGCCGCGCCGCTCGCCATCCCCCCCGCCAGGAAGAAATCCAACCGAGCGCTATCGGGCGCGGCAATGCGCGCCACGCCGTCGCCGTGCGCGGAGAGCTCCGTGTCGCGCAGCTCCCACGTGAACACCACCTGGCGGTGGC
>DATEPM010000207.1:0-7429 GCA_035273185.1 Gemmatimonadaceae bacterium | reverse complement strand
TGGTGACGTCGATCTCGTGGCCGACGGCGGAGATGGTGGGAGCGGTGCAGCCGGCGAGCGCGCGCGCCACGTGCTCGTCGTTGAAGGTCCAGAGATCCTCGCGCGCACCGCCGCCGCGGCCCACGATCACCGTGTCCGCGCCGCCCCAGCGGCTCAGCCGATCCAGCGCGAAGCACAGCTCGTCGCGCGCCGTCTCGCCCTGCACCGCCGCCGGGACGAGGACCACGCGCACGTGCGGGGCACGGCGGCGCACCACCGCGACGATGTCGTGCAGCGCCGCGCCGTCCGGACTCGTCACCACCGCGAGCACACCGGGGTAGCGCGGCAGCGCGCGCTTGCGCTCGGGAGCGAGCAGCCCGTCGGCCTCGAGCCTGGCACGGGTGCGCTCCAGTGCCTTGCGCCACAGGCCATCCCCCTCCGCTTCCATCCGGCGCACCGTGAGCTGCATCTCGCCGCGCGCGGCATAGACGGTGAGCTGGCCAAGGGCGAGCACCTGCATGCCGTCGTCCGGCGGGGCGGGAATGGACCGCCGGTCGCGCGACCAGGCCACGCAGCGAATCTGCGCGGCGCCGTCGCGCAGGCAGAAGTACCAGTGGCCGTTGCGGTGCGCCTTGAAGTCACTCACCTCGCCGCGCACCCAGAGGGGGATGAACGCGCCCTCGAGGACATCCCTCGCAGTCTGCGTGAGCGTGGCCACGCTCACCGCCGCGCGCGGACTGGCGCCGGGAAAGAGCTCGCCGGTCTCCTCGTACAGCGCGGACACGTCTCGTGTCTCCGCGCGCGGCGCCTCCGAGGCGCCGAAGAGATCGAGATCGGCGGCGCGGGGCGGTGCGGCGCGATCGCCGGCACGACGGCGTGGCACGGCCCGCCTCAGTCCAGCGTGCGTGCGGCAGCGCGCACGGTGTTCCGCATCAGCATCGCGATGGTCATCTTCCCCACCCCGCCCGGCACGGGCGTGATGAGAGCCGCGACCGGCCGCACCGCGTCGAAGTCGACGTCGCCGACGAGCCGCGTGCCGCTCCGCGTGGACGCGTCGGGGATGCGATTCATGCCCACGTCGATGACCACCGCGCCGGGCTTCACCATCTCCGCCCCGATCATGCGTGCGCGTCCGGCCGCAACGATGAGGATGTCCGCGCGACGGGTATGCGCCGCGAGGTCCCGCGTTCGGCTGTGGCAGACCGTGACCGTCGCATCGGCATTGGCTCCCTGCTGCAGCATCAGCGCCGCCATCGGTTTGCCGACGATGTTGCTCCGCCCGATGATCACGCATTCGGCGCTCCGGGTGGGCACGTCGTACTGCTCCAGCATGTACTGGATGCCAGCGGGCGTGCACGGCACGAATCCATCGCGTGCGCCGCTGAGCAGCTTGCCCACGTTCACGGGGTGAAAGCCGTCGACGTCCTTCTGCGGCAGGATGTGCCGGATCACGGCGTCGGGATCGATCTGGCGTGGCAGCGGCATCTGCACGAGAATCCCGTGCACGGCCGAATCGGCGTTCAGCCGGTCGATGATCCCGAGCAGCTCGTCCTGCGTGGCCGTGGCGGGCAGGCGGATGGTCTCGCCCGACATCCCCAGCTCGCGCGAGGTGGCCTCCTTGCTGCGCACGTACACCGCGCTGGCCGGATCGTCGCCGACGAGCACCACCGTGAGCCCCGGGGTGACGCCACGGGCGCGAAGCGCCGCCACCTCCGCCGCCACCTCCTCGCGCATCCGTGCGGCGAGCAGCGCGCCGTCGATGAGCTGTCCGCGCTGACCTCCGCTCTCGCGCGCGGCCGCGTCCGCGTGCGCCGCGGCGCCTGCCGCGGCCAGGGAGCCGTCAGCGTGCAAAATCCACCGCCCGCGTCTCGCGAATCAGCACCACCTTGATCTGCCCCGGGTACTGCAGCTCGGCTTCGATCCGGCGCGCGATCTCCTCGGACATCGTCGTCATGCGCACGTCGTCCACGTCGTCGGGCAGCACGACCACGCGCACCTCGCGTCCTGCCTGGATGGCGTAGACCTTCTCCACGCCCTTGTAGCTGGCGGCGATGCGCTCCAGCCCCTCCAGCCGCTTGACGTAGGTCTCGAACGCCTCGCGGCGGGCGCCGGGCCGCGAGCCTGAGATGGCGTCCGCCGCCTGCACCAGCACCGACACCTCGCTCTCGTGCGGCACGTCGTCGTGGTGCGCCGCGATGCAGTTCACGATCAGCGGATTCTCTCCATATCGCGTGGCCACCTCGACCCCGAGCTGCACGTGCGTGCCCTCGTGCTCGTGGGTGAGCACCTTGCCCACGTCGTGCAGCAGGGCGCCGCGCTTCGCGAGCGCCACGTCCAGACCCAGCTCCGCCGCCATGGTGCCGGCGAGCCACGCCACCTCCTTGGAATGCTGCAGGATGTTCTGGCCGTAGCTGGTGCGCCAGCGCATGCGTCCCACCAGCTTCACCAGCTCGGGATGCAGCCCGTGCACGCCCACCTCGTAGGCCGCCTGCTCACCGGTCTCCACGATCTGCGCGTCCACTTCCTTGCGCGACTTGTTCACCACCTCTTCGATGCGTCCCGGGTGGATGCGGCCGTCGATCACCAGCTTCTCCAGCGCCAGTCGCGCCACCTCCCGGCGGATCGGATCGAAACAGGAGACCACCACGGTATCCGGCGTGTCGTCGATGATGACGTCGACGCCGGTGGCCAGCTCGAACGCGCGGATGTTCCGCCCTTCGCGCCCGATGATGCGCCCCTTCATCTCGTCGTTCGGGAGCGACACGGCCGAGACGGTGGTCTCCGCCGTGTGGTCGGCGGCGATCCGCTGGATGGCCAGCGCGACCACCTTCTTCGCCTCGCGCTCGGCGTTTCGGCGTGCGCTCTCGCGAATCTCGCGCACGCGATTCGCCGCGTCTGCCTGGGCCTCTTCCTCGATGCGCCGGATCAGCTCGGCCTTGGCATCCTGGGCGGACATCCCGGCCATCTGCTCCAGGCGGCGGCGTTCGTCCGCCATCAATCGCTCGAGCTCCTCCTCCCGCTGGGCGACGGTCTTCTCGCGGCGGCCGAAATCCGAGGCGCGGCGGCCCAGCTCCTTGTCGCGCTGCTCGATCACCTCGTACTTGCGATCCAGCACGTTCTCGCGTTCCGAGATGCGCCGCTCCTCGCGCTCTACCTCTTCGCGCCGGCCACGCACTTCGCTCTCGAAGTTCTCGCGCAGCTTGATGAGCTCCTCCTTCCCCGCGACCACGGCGCTCTTGCGCAGGTTCTCCGCCTCACGCTCGGCCTCAGCCACGATGCGCCGGGCCGTCTCCTCCGCCGTGGCCCTTGCTGCTGCCTGACGCCTGAGCTCTGCCGCGCGCCCGAGACGACGTCCGAGAAAGAAGAAGGCCGCCGAGGCGAGAATGACGACGCCAAGAGCGGCCGCAATGGCTGATGCGTTCATAATGGATCTATGCTCCACCGCGGCGATACCGCGGGCACGGGGAAGAACCACGACGCCTCCCGTAAAGCGCTGCTTCGAGCGATCTACCGAGCCAGTGCCGGCGAAGGGCACGAGCTGGGCGGAGCTAACTACAAAGAGCGCATGGACCTACGGGTCAGCTCTGTGACAGCGGCAAAGCTACGGTGCGGCCACGCAATCGGCAAGGCAACAAAGCAGACGGGGCGCCGTGCCGCACCACGCCGTCAGGCGGTTTCGGCGGTTCGCTTGGACGGCGGCAGCAGCGGACGGAGCTCGGCGCTGAGTGATTCCAGCGAGGCGGCAAGATCGGCGCTGGACTCGCGGGCTTCGAACAGCTCGCCGGCAATCTGCATCGCGGCCAGGATCGCGGCGCGACCGCTCTCCACCACCAGTCCGCTGTTCATCACGTGGCGGATGGCGTCGTCCACGTACTGCGCCACGGCGCGCGTGTGCTCCGGGGGCGTATCGCTGCGGATGCTGTACTCCTCGTTGAGGATCGTCACGCGCACCGAGTGTCGCTTGGTCATGAGCGCTGTTCCCCCTGCACCTGCTGTCTGAGAAAGCGCACCCGGTCCAGCATTCCCTCCGCTCGCGAGGTTGCGGCCTCGAGGCGCTCCCGGAGCAGCGTGTTCTCGCGCTCCAGCTGCGACAGGCGCTGCCGGAGTCCCGGCTGGAGGGAATCGCCCGAGGCCTCCTCCAGCTCGCGTGCGCGCGCCTCCGCCACGAGTGCCCGACGCCGAAAGCCGGCCAGCTCGTCCACCAGGTGGTGGACAAGCAGCTTCAAGTCGCCAAATGCCTGCCGCTCAGGACGATCGTTGCTTGACATGGAGCTCCTTCTCGAGCAGACGCACGATGTTCGCGCGACGCCCCTCGATCTCCTTGGTGCCCAGGGTGCGCTCCGGATGCCGGAAGGTCAACCGCCACGCGAGACTGCGATGACCCGGCGGCACGTGCTGTCCCAGATATTGATCGAGCAGGGCGAGCGATTCCAGTAGATCGCCCGCGCCGCGCCGGATGGCTTCCTCCACCGTGGCGGCGGGCACGTCCAGGGGCACCACCAGGGCGAGATCGAACTCCGACGGCGGGGTGGCCGGAATGGCCTGGTACGGCACTACGTGCGGAGATGGATATTCCGGCGCTCGATACGCGTGCTGCCCGGGCCTGGCTACGGGAGCGGACTCCACGACACCGAGCGAGAGCTCCACGCCATACGCTGCCTGCGCCCACACCGGCGCATCGAGGGCGAGCCGCCGCACCAGCCCCAGCGTACGATCATCGACCGTGATCTCCCAGAGCAGCGGCTCTTCGGCGGGCCGCAGCACCACCCGGCCGCCCGGATACGCGGCGTGCGCCATGCGCTCGCCGAGCGCTCTGGCATCCCATTCGTCGAACATCGCGGCGCGCTCCAGCTCCTCCGACTTCGGATCGGTGAAGTGCGGCGGCTGCCGCCGCCCCATCACGAGCGCGGCTGCGTGCAGCTCCTCGCGCGGCATTGCGGCGCCGGCCGGGTAGAACACGTCGCCGATCTCGAACAGGCGGACGTTGCCCTGCAGGTGCGAGAGGTTGAACTCCGCGCGGCGGGCAAGCGATTCGAGCACCTCCCGGCGCAGATAGGCCTCGTTCTCCGCCAGCGGGTTCGCGACGCGCACGAGCTCGTGCTCCGCGCCCGCGACGAATGGCATCGGACGCGCCTCCAATAGTCCCGCACCCACGAGGGCCGCGCGCACACGGCGCGCGGCCAGCCACTGCGGATCGTCGGGCACCCGGCTCGGCCGGAAGGGGCGCAGCTCGTCGGGGAAGCTGTCGTAGCCGCGCAGGCGTGCCACCTCCTCGATGACATCGATCTCCGCGACGATGTCGCTGCGCCAGCTCGGCGGCAGCACGCGTACCACTTCCCCGCTGCCTTCCACGGTGGCGTCGAAGCCGATGGACCGCAGCAGCGCCGCCGCCTCGTCCGCGGCCACCGGTTCGCCGAGCACGCGCGCCATGCGCGCGACGCGGAGCGAGAGCGGCGTCGCCAGCGGCTCGCCCGGACAGATGTCGATCGGCGCGTCGGCCACGCTCCCGCCGGCTGTCGCCAGGATGAGCTGCACGACGCGCTCGAGGGCGAGGGGCGCGAGCGCCGGATCCACGCCGCGCTCGAAGCGATAGCTCGCGTCGGTGCTCATGCCGAGCCGGCGCCGCGCCGCGCGCGTCTTCGCGGGGTCGAAGCTCGCCACTTCGAGGAACAGATCCGAGGTGCTGTGGGTGACCTCGCTGTCACGGCCGCCCATGATCCCGGCGATCGCCTGGGGTGTGTCGCCGTCGGCGATCACCACCATGGCCTCGTCCAGGGTGCGCTCGCTGCCGTCGAGGGTGGCGATCTGCTCGCCGGCGCGCGCGCGCCGGACGACGACGGACGCGCCGCGCAGCGTCGAGAGATCGAAGGCATGGGTGGGCTGCCCCAGCTCGTGCAGCACGTAGTTCGTGGCATCCACCACGTTGTTGATCGAGCGCGAGCCCACGGCGTCCAGGCGCCTGACGAGCCACTCGGGGCTGGCGCCGATGTGCACGCCGCGCAGCACGACGCCCATGTACCGGCGCGCCAGATCCGGATCCTCCAGCCGCACGTCGATGCCTGCGGTGCGGCCGGACGCCCGCACCCGCCTGGCGGCGGGAACGCGATCGCCGGCACCGGCGATCGGCGGCAGGGCGAGCTCGCGCCCGGTGGCGGCCGCCACCTCGCGCGCCACGCCCAGGTGGGAGAGCAGATCGGGGCGGTTGGGCATCACGTCGATGACGATTCTGGTATCGCCCACCGGCAGCGCCCGCAGGAACGGCGTACCGGGTGCCGCATCGGTCGCCAGCTCCAGAATGCCCTCGTGATCCTCCCCCAGCCCCAGCTCGCGCGCCGAGCAGAGCATGCCGTTGGACACCGCGCCGCGGATCTTGCGGCGCTCGATGCGGAGGCCGTTCGGCATCACCGTGCCGGTGGGCGCGAAGGGATACAGCTTGCCGGCCTGCACGTTGGGAGCGCCACAGACGACGTCCAGCAGCTCGCCGGTACCGGCATCCACGCGCGTGACGGACAGGTGGTCGGAATCCGGGTGCGGCGCCGCCTCCACCACGCGCGCGACGACGATGGGCGCGAGGTCGGCCCGCAGCGGCACCACCTCGTCGACGGTCGCCACGCGCGACGTGATCAGGTCGCGGAGCTGCGCCGGCGAGTCGCTGAAGGGCACCAGGGCGCGGAGCCACTCGTACGAGACGTTCATTCGCCGATCTGCTCCAGGAAGCGCACGTCGGAATCGTACAGAATGCGAATGTCCGGAATGCCCCAGCGCGCCAGCGCGATGCGTGCCGGTCCCATGCCAAACGCCCACCCGGTGTACCGTTCGCTGTCCACGCCGGCCGCCTCGAGGACGACGGGGTGCACCATGCCCGAGCCGAGGATCTCCACCCAGCCCGTGCCCTTGCACACCGCGCAGCCGCTGCCCCCGCAGACGCCGCACTGCACGTCCATCTCCGCGGACGGTTCGGTGAAGGGAAAGAAGCTCGGCCGGAAGCGCGTCCGGGTGCCGCCGAAGAAGCGCTCGGCGAAATGGCGCAACGTCGCTTTCAGGTCGACGAAGCTGATCCCCTCGTCCACGCAGAGGCCCTCGATCTGCTCGAAGGCGGGCGCGTGCGAGGCGTCGAAGAAGTCGCGCCGGTATACCCGTCCTGGAATGAGCACGCGCACGGGCGGCGCGTACCGCTGCAGCGTGCGCACCTGCACGGGCGAGGTGTGCGTGCGCAGCAACACCTCGTCGCGCACGTACAGCGTGTCGTGCATGTCCAGCGCCGGGTGGTTGGCGGGAAAGTTGAGCGCGGCGAAGTTGTACCACTCCGTCTCCACCTCGGGGCCGGTGGCGACGGCGAAGCCCAGCTCGCGGAAGATGGCCTCGATCTCCTCGATCACCAGCGTGACCGGATGCCGGGCGCCGCCCCATGGCGTGCGGGCGGGCAGCGTGAGATCGGGGCGGGCCGTCC
>DATEPM010000206.1:0-24980 GCA_035273185.1 Gemmatimonadaceae bacterium | reverse complement strand
CCTCCGCCCCACGCCCTCCGCCCCACCACGCCCCTGGCCTCCGGCGTCCAGGCCCGTCACATTTCGGTATGGCTGCCTGGTTCAAGAAGGAAAAGAAGGCGCGCCAGCCGCGGCGCGAGCGGCTGGAGATTCCCGCCGACGTCTGGGAGAAGTGCGAGGCGTGCGGGCACACCGACCTGCGCGAGAAGTTCGAGGGCAACTACAATGTCTGCCCCAACTGCGATTACCATCGTCGCATCCGAGCGCAGGACTACTGCACGCTGCTGCTGGACGACGGGACGATGGAGGACCTCGAGGTCGAGCTGCGCTCCACTGATCCGCTGGGGTTTCCGGAGTACCCCCAGCGACTGAAGAAGGCCCTGACGAATGCGGGGGACGCGGATGCCCTCGTCGCGTCCACCGGCACGCTCGACGCGCTGCCGATCAATCTCGCCGTCATGGACTTTGCGTTCATGGGCGGCTCCATGGGCTCCGTCGTGGGGGAGAAGATCGCGCGGCTGGGCCAGCGGTCGCTGGAGCGCAAGCACCCGCTCGTCGTCATCTCGGCATCGGGCGGCGCGCGCATGCAGGAGGGGGTGCTCTCGCTCATGCAGATGGCCAAGGTGTCGGCGGTGCTCGCCATGCTGGCCGAACGACGCATCCCGTACATCTCCATTCTCACGAATCCGACCACTGGTGGTGTGAGCGCGAGCTACGCCATGCTCGGCGACGCCATCCTGGCCGAACCTGGCGCGGTGATCGGTTTCGCCGGACCACGGGTGATCAAGCAGACACTCGGGCAGGATCTTCCCGAGGGATTCCAGACGTCGGAGTTCCTGCTGGACCACGGAATGCTCGACGCGGTGGTGCATCGCCGAAATCTCAAGCCCACCGTCGGCCAGCTCCTGCGGCACATGGCGGGGCGCCCCGCCGCCACGGGGTGGAGCACGTCCTGAGCGGCCCCACCCCGTCGCCTACGGTGCCGGCTTCGTACGCCGAAGCCCTCGAGTATCTGTACGCCCGCACGACGGCTGGCTTCAAGTTCGGCCTGGAGCGCACGCGGGCGCTGCTGCGCGAACTTGGCGATCCGCAGTGCGCGTTTCCGGCGATTCACATCGCGGGGACCAACGGCAAAGGCAGCAGCGTGGCGGTGGCCGAAGCGCTGCTGCGTGGCAAGGGATTGTGCGTGGGACGGTACACGTCGCCGCATCTGGTGGATTTCCGCGAGCGCATCGTGGTGGACGGCGCCGCCATTCCGGCCGATGAGGTCACGGAGTTCGTTTTCCGCTGGACACCTAGCGTCGAGCAGTTGGGGGCGACCTTCTTCGAGGCCACAACCGCGCTGGCGTTCGCGCATTTCGCACGCACGAAGGTGGACGTCGCCTTGATCGAGACCGGCCTCGGAGGACGACTCGACGCCACGAACGTGCTGCTGCCGGCCGCGGCGGGCGTCACCACCATCGACTACGACCATACCGAGTACCTCGGCCACACCCTCGAGCAGATCGCGACGGAGAAGGCCGGCATCTTCAAGCCGCAGCGGCCCGCCGTGATCGGTGAACGCGACCCCGGTTTGCGCGAGGTGCTCGCCCGCCGGGCGCGCGAGCACCTGGCGGACCCCATCCGGGTGGTGGCCGAGGAGGCTGCGATCCAGGACGTCAGCCTCGGGATCGATGGCACGCATTTCCGCCTCACGGCGCTGGGGGAGACGGCGCGCCTGCGCACGCCGCTCGTGGGTGCACATCAGGCGGAGAACGTCGCCTTCACCCTCGTGCTGCTCCACGCGGCGGGCGGCGCCTTCGCGACGACACTCGCGGAGGCGGCGCACAGCCTTGCGCGTGTGCAGGTCCCCGGCCGATTCCAGCGCGTTGGCAAGTACCTCTTCGATGTCGCGCACAATCCCGAGGGCGCTGACGTACTCGCGCAGACGATCGCGGCAGTGCCGCTGCGAGCGCCCGTGGTTGCCGTCTTCTGCGCGCTCGCGGACAAGGACTGGCGTCGCATGCTGCGGCTGCTCGCGCCGGTGGTGGACCGGTGCATCCTCACCGTCGCTCCCAGCGCACCGGTGGCACGCGCATGGGATCTCTCGGAGGCGGAGCGCTTCGCGCGTGACCAGGGGTTTCGCGCGGATGCGACTCCGGATTTCGACGCGGCATTGATACGCGCCGCGACACTCGGGCAGACCGTGCTCGTGACCGGTTCCTTCCACACTGTTGGCGACGCGATGACTCGCTTGCAGGTCGATCCGCTGGCCCGATAGTTTGTACGGATGGCTCAGGGCGCCTTACCCGGCTTTCGTGACTTCTATCCCGCGGAGTTCGCCGAGCGCGCATACATCACGCGTGTGTGGCGCGAGATCGCGCGGCGGTATGCGTTCATGGAGTACGACGGGCCGCCGCTGGAGCCGTTGGAGCTGTACACCCGCAAGAGCGGCGAGGAGATCGTCGGCCAGCTGTACAGCTTCGTGGACAAGGGAGGACGCGAGGTGTCGCTGCGCCCGGAGATGACGCCCACCCTGGCGCGCATGGTCGGCGCGCGCGCGAACGCGCTGCGCAAGCCGGTCCGCTGGTTCTCCATCCCGCAGCTCTTCCGGTATGAGCGGCAACAGCGCGGGCGCCTCCGTGAGCACTTTCAGCTCAACGTGGACATCATCGGCGAGGCCGATGTCACGGCGGATGCCGAGCTGCTGGCGGTGGCCATCGACATCATGCGCGAGCTCGGTCTGTCGCCCGACGACGTCCGCGCGCGCATCTCCGACCGTCGGCTGTTGCGGGCGCTGCTGGAGCAGCTGGGCGTCACGGACGCGCAGCTGCCCGACGTGTTCGCCGTGGTGGACAAGATCGAGCGGCAGCCGCGCGAGGTCTCGCGAGACAGGCTCGCGGCGATGGGGCTCTCCGGCGAGAGCATCGACGCGCTGTTCGCGCTGATGGGCCGCGTGACCCTCGACGAACTGCGGGCGGCGTACGGGAGCGCGCCCGCCGTGGCGGAGCGGCTGGACGAGCTCGCGCGCTACTACGGATATCTCGGGCAGCTCGGCGTGGCCGAGTGGGCCACGCTGGACCTCTCCATCGTGCGTGGGTTGGCGTACTACACGGGCATCGTGTTCGAGCTGTTCGACGCGCGCGGCGAGCTGCGGGCGATCTGCGGCGGCGGGCGTTACGATGCGCTGCTCCGGACCCTGGGCGGCGCCGACCTGCCGGCGCTCGGATTCGGCATGGGGGACGTGGTGCTGGGCGAGCTGCTGCGGTCGCGCGGCCTGAACCTGGAGGTGGGGCAGCCGGACTTCTGGGTGGCATCCACCGCGGAGAGAGCAACTGGGGAGGTGATGACGGCGGCGACGCTCCTGCGGCGCGCCCGCGCCTCGGTGGAGTATGCCCTCCGGCCGCAGAGCCTGGGCAAGCAGCGCAAGGCGGCGTTCTCCGCCGGCGCCAGCTACTTCGTCACCCTCGCCGAGGACTTCGGGCAATCCGGACGCATCGAGCTGCAGGCGCTGAATCCGGTAGACGGCCCTGCGGGAGGAGCAGGGCAGGGCGGCGGCGGCGGGGGCGGGGGCGAGTCGCTTGAGGTGCTCATGGCGCAGCGGCCCGCCACACTTCAGAGCCTGCTGCAGGTGATCGCCGAGCGCCCGCGGGTGCTGCCCAGCATCGACTGACCGACACAATGAGAGCCATGGCCGACGAGAAGAAGCTGACCACGCGCGCCGAGGACTTCAGCGCGTGGTACAACGAGGTGGTGCTGCGCGCGGAGCTGGCGGACTACTCTCCGGTGCGCGGATGCATGGTGATCCGGCCCAACGGCTACGGCATCTGGGAGCGCATGCAGCGGGCGCTGGACGACATGTTCAAGGCGACCGGACATCGGAACGCGTATTTCCCCCTGTTCATCCCCGAGAGCTTTCTGCACAAGGAGGCCGAGCACGTCGAGGGATTCGCGCCGGAGACCGCGGTGGTCACGCACGGCGGCGGGAAGAAGCTGGAGGAACCGCTCATCGTGCGCCCCACCTCCGAGACGATCATCTACTCGATGTTCGCCAAGTGGGTGCAGAGCTACCGCGACCTGCCGTTGCTCATCAACCAGTGGGCCAACGTGGTACGGTGGGAGATGCGCACGCGCCTGTTCCTGCGGACGCTGGAGTTCCTCTGGCAGGAGGGCCACACGGCGCACGCCACGCACGACGAGGCGCAGGAGGAGACGCGGCGGATGCTCGGCGTGTACCGCGATTTCATGGAAGGCTGGATGGCCATGCCCGTGGTGACCGGCCAGAAGACGGACTCCGAGAAGTTCGCCGGCGCGCTGCGCACGTACTCGTGCGAGGCGATGATGCAGGACAACAAGGCGCTGCAGGCCGGCACCTCGCACAACCTCGGCCAGAACTTCGCCCGGGCCTTCGATCTCACCTTCCAGGCGGAGTCCGGCGCGTCGGAGTACGCGTGGAACACCAGCTGGGGGGTGTCGACGCGCCTGGTGGGCGGTCTCGTGATGTCGCACGGCGATGATACTGGTTTGCGTATCCCGCCGCTGCTCGCCCCGACGGAGATCGTGCTGGTGCCGATCTACCGCTCGGACGAGGAACGCGGGCGCGTGCTGGAGGCCGTGACGCGCATCATGGACACGCTCACCGATTGGGAGCGCCGCGATCCGGGGCGCCTGCGGGTGCACCTCGATGCGCGCCAGGGGGTGAAGCCGGGCGCCAAGTACTACGAGTGGGAGCTGCGCGGCGTGCCGCTGCGCATGGAGGTCGGCCCCAAGGACCTGGACCGCAACCAGGCGGTGCTCGTCCGGCGCGACACGCGCGAGAAGCTGCCGGTGTCGTTGGACAGCATCGGTGAGGACGCGGCCGACCTGCTGGCGCGCATCCAGACCGACATGCTCGCCAGCGCGCGCGAGCGACAGGACGCGCACAGCGTGCGCGAGCGCATCAGCTACGCGCGCTTTCGCGAGATCATGAACGGCGCGGGCGCCTTCGTGTACGCCGGCTGGTGCGGCAGCACGGCCTGTGAGGAGGAGATCAAGCAGGAGACCAAGGCCACGATCCGCGTGTTGCCCGACGAGGAGTTCCGTTCGGCCGAGCCGCCGGCCACCTGTCTGCGGTGCGGCGGAACGGCAGTGGCCGAGGCGCTATGGGCGAAAGCGTACTGACCGCGGGCTACACGCGGGTGGCGGGCGAGCTGCGGTGCGAGGACGTGCCGCTGGAGCGCATTGCGGCCGCGGCGGGGACGCCCAGCTACGTGTACAGCACGGCCACGCTGCGCAATCGCTACGAGCTGCTGGAGCACGCTCTGGCACCGGTGCCGCACCGCATTCACTACACACTCAAGGCCAATTCCACGGCCGCCGTCCTCGCGGTGCTCCGGGCGCTGGGGGCGGGTGCCGACGTGGTCTCCGGCGGCGAGCTGTTTCGCGCCCGGCGCGCGGGCTTCGCCCCCGACGAGATCATCTTCGGCGGCGTCGGAAAGACCGAGCGCGAGCTGCGCGAGGGGCTGGAGGCGGGGATTCTGCTGGTGAACGCAGAATCCGAGGAGGAGATCGTGCGGCTCGACACGCTCGCCGGCGAGCTGGGGACGCGCGCGCGAGTGGGAGTGCGCGTCAATCCGGAGATCACGGTGGACGCCGCGCACCAGTACATTCGGACCGGCGAGCGCGGGCACAAGTTCGGCGTGCCGTTCGACGAGGCCGTCCGCGTCTGCCTACGGGCGGCCGCGCTGCCGCGGGTGGACCTGCTCGGCCTCGACATGCACCTCGGATCGCAGCTCTCCCGCATCGAGCCGTACCGGCTCGGCGCGGAGCGGCTGGTCGAGATCTGTCAGACGCTGCGGCGGCGCGGCATTGAAACGTTGCAATATCTGGACATCGGTGGCGGCCTGGGCGTGCGGTACGACTCGGAGCAGCCGCCGGATCTGGACCGCTTCGCCGGATCGGTGCTGCCGCTGGTGCAGGAGACCGGCCTGCAGCTCATCATGGAACCGGGCAGGTTCATCGTGGGCAACGCCGGGGTGCTGCTGGCGCGCGTGCTGTACCGCAAGCGCAGCGGAGGCAAGGATTACATCGTCACCGACGCGGGCATGACGGAGCTGCTGCGGCCGTCGCACTACGGCGCCTTTCACCGCATCGAGGCCGTCCGCGAGCACGACGCGCGCACCCGCGCGGACGTCGTCGGGCCGGTGTGCGAGAGCGGCGACTTCCTGGCACTGGATCGCGACGTGGAGGACGTGGCTCCCGGCGACCTGCTCGCCGTCTACGACGTCGGTGCGTATGGTTCCGTGATGGCCTCGAACTACAACAGCCGTCCGCGCGCGGCGGAGATCCTGGTCGACGGCGACCAGTTCGCGATCGTCACCGAGCGGGAACACTACCAGGACCTGGTGCGGCACGAGATCGCGCACCCGGAATGGAGGAGCTGATGCGTATCGGGTTGATCTCGGACACGCACGACCGCGTTCCCGCCGTGGCCGCCCTCCTCTCGCACATCGTCGCGGGCGGCGCGGGCATGGTGCTGCACGCCGGCGACTACTGCTCTCCGTTCGTGCTGCGCCCCTTCGAGGAGGCGCAGCTGTCGCTCGCCGGGGTGTACGGCAAGAACGACGGCGACCAGGAAGGCCTGCTCACGCGGGCGCAGAGCGCCTTCGGCACGGAGCTCTTCGACTCGCCGCACAGCTTCGAGATCGGCGGCCAGCGCATCCTGCTGGTGCACGACATCGGCGACGTGCAGCAGCGATCGATCGAGGCACACGCGATCGTGGTGCACGGCGGCACGCACCGGCAGGAGATGAAGACCCGCGGCGACACGCTCATCGTGAATCCGGGCGAGGCGTGCGGCTGGCTGTTCGGACTGCCGTCGGCCGCGATTCTCGACCTGAGCACCAAGGAGGTGGAGTTCCTCACCCTTCCCGCGGACGAGTGGCGCTGCTGAGCGCCCGGCCGCCCCTCTACCCACGCAGGCGATCGTGACGTCGCGCATCCTGATCATCGATTTCGGCTCGCAGTACACGCAGCTCATTGCCCGGCGCGTGCGCGAGGCGCGCGTCTATTCGGAGATTCATCCGCCCACCCGCGCGGCACAGTGGATTCGCGACTGGCAGCCCACCGGTATCATCTTCAGCGGCGGCCCGAACTCCGTCTATGGCGAGAACGTTCCCACCGCGGATCCCGCCGTGCTGGAGATCGCCCCGGTGCTGGGCGTGTGCTACGGCATGAACCTCATCGCATATCTGAATGGCGGTGAGGTGGCCCCCGCGGCCCAGCGGGAGTACGGCCGCGCGGAGCTACGCGTCTGCGCGCAGGCCGGCCCCCTGTTCGAGGGATTCGATGCCGCCGAGCCATTCGTGGCCTGGATGAGCCACGGCGACCAGGTGAAGCGGCTGCCGCCGGAGTTCGTGGTGTCCGCCAGCAGCGCCAGCTCGCCCATCGCCGCCTTCCGACACCGATCGCGTCCCTGGTTCGGGGTGCAGTTCCATCCGGAGGTGGCGCACACCCCGCGCGGCCACGAGATCATCGAGAACTTCCTCTTCGGTGCGTGCGCGGCCGCGCCCAGCTGGACCCCGAGCACCTTCGTCGCGGAGGAGATCGCGAAGATTCGCGACCGTGTGGGCCAGCGACGCGTGATCTGCGGCCTGTCCGGCGGCGTGGACTCCTCCGTGGCGGCCGCGCTGGTGCACCGCGCCATCGGGGACCAGCTCACATGCGTGTTCGTGGACACGGGCGTGCTGCGCCTGCATGAGCGCGAGCAGGTGGAGCGCACGTTCAATGCGCATCTCGGTATCCCGCTGGTCACCGTCGACGCCTCGCGCCGCTTTCTCGATGCGCTGGCCGGCGTGGAGGACCCCGAGCAGAAGCGCCGGATCATCGGGCATACCTTCATCGACGTGTTCGAGGATGCCAGCCGCGAGGCCGCACCCGGCGCGGCGTTCCTGGTGCAGGGGACGTTGTATCCCGATGTCATCGAGTCGGCAGCGCCCGGCGGAGGCCCGTCGGTGACGATCAAGACGCATCACAACGTGGGCGGGCTGAAACCCGGTATGACCTTCGAGCTCATCGAACCTCTGCGCGAGCTGTTCAAGGACGAGGTGCGCGGCGTGGGACGCGAGCTCGGATTGCCGGAGGTGCTGATTGGCCGCCATCCCTTCCCCGGACCGGGGCTCGCCATCCGGGTGCTCGGCGCAGTCACGGTGGACGCACTCGAGGTGCTGCGCCGCGCGGACGCGATCTACCTCGACGAGATCCGCGAGGCGGGGCTGTACGACGAGATCTGGCAGGCGTTCGCCGTGCTGCTGCCCGTGCGCAGCGTGGGCGTGATGGGCGACTACCGCACGTACGAGAACGTGATCGCCTTGCGCGCGGTGACGAGCACGGATGGCATGACCGCTGACTGGTTCCCCTTTCCGCCCGAGGTGCTCGCGCGCATCTCGAATCGCATCATCAACGAGGTGCGAGGGGTGAATCGCGTGGTGTACGACATCAGCTCGAAGCCACCCGCGACGATCGAGTGGGAGTAGGGGGCGGAGGGCGGAGGCTGCGGGACACGCGACTCCGCCAGAGCCTCCGACGCTCGCCCTGAACCCCCCTGCCCTCCGCCCCCCTACACTCCCTTCTCCTCCAGGAGCTGCAAGAACTCCTTTGGTTCCTTGAGGGACATCAGGCGCTGCGGCACATCGGGTTCCTTGCTGAACTGCGCGATCTTGCCGAGGACCGGAAGGTACTGGTTGGAAACCTCCAGCGGCGGCGCAACGATGAGAAAGAAGAAGTTCACCGGCTTCTCGTCGATCGCCTTGAAGTCCACGCCCGACGGCTTGCGCCCGAAGGCCACCCGCAGGCGGTTCACGACGAGCGACCGGCAATGGGGGATCGCGATACCGCGACCGATGCCGGTGGACCCCAGGTTCTCGCGCCGCTTCAACATCTTGAAGAGCATCCCCTCGGATTTCTCGTCCAGCCGGAGCAGTCCGATGAGCTCCTTGAGTATCTCGTCCTTGGTCGTTCCCTGAAGGTCGAGCTTGATCGCATCCTCGCTAAAGAACTCGCGCAGTTCCATCTATTGCCTCATCCGGTCGTGCTGGCGGTCGTAAGGGAAACTGCGAAGCTATACGGGCCGTGGGTCGCTGTCAAATGCTGACATTGCATGGACTTCGCGAATTCCTTAGACTTCACACGATGCAGCCCTTCCCATTTCCACTGGACGCAGCAGTCCCCGTCTATCTGGCGCCCATGGCGGGCGTGTCCGAGTCGCCCTTCCGGCGCCTGTGCCGGCGATTCGGCGCCGACGTCGTGGTGACGGAATTCCTCTCAGCGGAGGGCATCCGGCGTGAGAACGCCGCGACCATCAGCAAGCTGCGCTTCGGACCGGACGAACGCCCCATCGGCGTGCAGATCTTCGGCGCCGATCCTGCTGCGATGGGCGAGGCCGCCGCGCTCGTGACGGACGTGTTCGCGCCGGAGTTCATCGACATCAACTTCGGTTGTCCGGTGAAGAAGGTGGTGAAGCGAAATGGCGGCTCCGGCTGTCTGCGCGATCTGTCCCTGGTGCAGGAGGTGATCCGCGCGGTCTCGCGCAGCACCCATCTTCCCGTGACCTGCAAGATCCGGAGTGGCTGGAACGAGGAGATGCGCGATCCGGTCAGCATCGCGTTGCGCTGCCAGGATGCCGGTGCACGCGTGCTCACGCTTCACCCGCGCACCCGCACGCAGATGTATGGCGGCAGCGCGCGCTGGGAGGAGATCGCGGCCGTTGCGGCGGCACTCGACATTCCCGTGCTCGGGAATGGCGACATCAAGGAGCCGGAAGATGCAATCCGCATGTGGCGGCAGACCGGCTGCGCGGGAATCATGATCGCACGTGGCTCGTTCGGGCAGCCGTGGATCTTCGATCAGGTGAAGGACCTGCTCGCCGGGCGCGCCAGGCGCCCCGACCCGACCGTGGAGGAAAAGTTCCGCATCGCGCTGGAGCATGCCCGTATGGCCGCCGACTACGAGCTGGACCCGCGTGGCGCGGCGATCGAGTTTCGCAAGCATCTGGGCTGGTACGTGAAGGGCCTTCCCGGCTCGAGCGAGCTGCGGAAGAAGCTGCACGCGGTGACGACGCTGGGAGAGGTGGAAGGAATCTTCAGCGAGTATCTGCAGCACCGGGAACGTTTCCTGGAGCCGGGCAGGGAAGAAGCCGCCGGCTCCGCCGAGCTCGAGACCGCGGCATGAGACGCGAGCACGTCCGTGAACTGTTGCGACAGCTCACGGATGGGTCGCTCGGCGTGGATGCGGCACTGGACCAGCTGGCGTTCGCGCCCGTGGAGTCGCTGGAGTTCGCGTCGATCGATCATCACCGCCTGGTGCGGCAGGGGTTTCCCGAGGTGATCTACGGTGAGGGAAAGACCGCTGAACAGATCACCGGCATCGCGGAACGCATCGCCGCACGGGGCGACGGGGTGCTCGTCACTCGCCTGCACGAGGCGGGCGCGCGCTTGCTGCGTGAGCGACTGCCTGCGATGCAGCTCGACCCATTGTCGCGTACCGGGTACCAGGCCCCGGAAACCCCGCCTCCAGCCGGCCGCGGTACCGTGCTGCTGGTGAGCGCGGGGACCAGCGATCTGCCCGTCGCGGAGGAGGCGGCCGTCACGCTGCGCGCTCTGGGAAATTGCGTGGCGCGGCTCACTGACGTCGGCGTCGCCGGCCTCCATCGTCTGCTGGCCCGTGGCGAGGAGCTGGCTACCGCCGCCGTGGTTATAGTCGTCGCCGGGATGGATGGCGCCCTGCCCTCCGTGGTGGGGGGGCTGGTACGGGTTCCGGTAATTGCCGTTCCGACGAGTGTGGGTTACGGTGCGTCGTTCGGCGGAATCGCTGCACTGCTGACGATGCTGAACAGTTGCGCCGCGGGAGTCACGGTCGTCAACATCGATAACGGCTTCGGCGCGGCGGTTGCGGCTTCACGCATCACCCACGCGTAGCGCACACACCGGTGCCGAGGACGGCGGCCGTGCGGCTCGCCGAGTTACTCCCACCAGCAGGTCGACGTGGTGCTTCTCGCCCCCGGATCCGCGACGCTGGCGCCCATGCTCCTCGGGCAGGCCGCGCTCCCGTCCGCGCTGTTGATAGTTGCCAGCGCGGTCGCCGCCGTGGCCGTCGCGGGATGGCTGCCTCCCGTCGTCCAGCGGTCTGCACGGCAGCTCAGCGCGTGCGCGTTCCTGCTGGCGCTCGTAACTGCGCGAGTGGTAGGCGACGGGACGCCCCCGGCGGCACTCGTCGCCGTCGTGGCGCTCACGGCGTGGGCAGTGGCTGTGACCTTCGGACCGCGACGAGCGGCCATCGCGATCTCCCTGGGAACGGTGACGCTGGCGCTACCGCTGCTCCGTTCGG
The DNA here is from genome assembly GCA_035273185.1 of Gemmatimonadaceae bacterium. GTDB lineage: Bacteria > Gemmatimonadota > Gemmatimonadetes > Gemmatimonadales > Gemmatimonadaceae > AG2. The sequence goes on along the minus strand of DATEPM010000206.1, from coordinate 13,661 downwards.
GCGCGTGGGCTGCGGCGTTATGGACGTCGGCGCTGGTATTGGGGGTTGGGCTGCTACCCGAGTGGAGGGCGCGTCGAATCCGCGAGCGCGCGCTGCAGAGCGGGCGGCGCTTCACTCGGGTTGATGCGCACCTCTCGCGGGCCACGCCAGCGCGCCCGATGCCCGCCGCGACGCTTCGCCGTGAGGCGCTGCTGTCGATGGAGGAAAGTGAGGCGTCGCACGATCTGGAGCTGCTGGACGTGCTGCTGCTGGACATCCGCGATCTGCTGAGCGCGGACGAGGTGATCTTCTGGAAGTGGAACCCCGACCGCGACCTGCTGTCGCCCTGTGCGTGGACCGAGGAGCCGCGCCCTCAGTACTTTCGCGTGCGGGAATGGGGTCCCCTGGCCCGCTGGACCGCGCAGGAACGGATGGTGAGCTTCGACGGAAGCGTCGACGCACCAATGCTGGCTGCGGCGCCAGTCACCTCGAGCGACGAGCTCCACGGGGTTCTGACGATCAGCTCCAACATCGGCCTGCCGCTGAACCGCGAGGCGGCGAAGCAGTGGCTGCCGCGCTTTGCCACGCAGGTGATGAGCTACCTGGAGCTGTTCGATGTCCGCACGCAGCACGCCCGAAGCAGCCGCCGGAACCAGGCATTGCTCGACGCGATGAAGAAGCTGCAGGTGCACAAGACCGCCGAGAAGCTCGGGGAGGCAGTGTGCGAGGCCGCACTCGAGGTGACCTCCGGCCGTTGCGCGCTGCTGATCCGGTGGCTGCCCCAGGACGGATACGGCCTGGTGCAGTACGCCTCGCGGGAGTTGGAGATGGAACCAGGCACCATCATCTCCAAGGACACTCTGGTCGGGCGCGCCTGCCAGGAGGGGGAGGGGCGGCCGCTGGTGCTCGGGGATGCGCGTCCTGCCACCATGAAGGAGCACGCGTACATGGTATCCACCCGTCCGCGGCCGATCCCATCGCTGGTCGTGATGCCGGTGAGCCACGAGCATCGCGTGATCGGCGCGATCGTCGTGGAGGGGTCCGAGCCGGACAGCATCACGGCGGAAGACTCACACGGCCTCGGCCTGCTGGGCGCGGTTGCCCGGGGCTCGCTCGAGATCGTGTGGGAGATCGAAGAGGTGAGCCGCCGCGCCCGCACGGACAGCCTCACCAACCTCTCGAATCGCCGCGACTTCGACGAGCAGATCAAACGCGTGCTGGCCGAGACCGATCGCTTCGGCGGCAACTCGTCGCTCGTCCTGGTGGACATCGACAAGTTCAAGGCCGTGAACGATCGGTTCGGCCATGAGGCCGGCGATGCGGTGCTGCGACACGTCGCCCGCGCGCTCGCGGACGGGGTGCGCACGGTAGACATCTGCGCGAGATTCGGAGGCGACGAGATCGCGCTGCTGCTTCCGCAAACGCCGCTGCAGGGGGCCGCCGAGCTGGGCGAACGGCTGCGCCGATCGATCGAGGAGCGGCCGGTGACCCACGAAGGCGCGGTCATTCATGTGACCGCCTCGTTCGGCATCGCCGGGTATCCGGAAACGGTGCCGCATGGTGACGGACTGCTCAATGCCGCGGATCGGGCGCTGTACCTCGCCAAGACCAATGGAAGAAATCAGGTGAGAGTAATGCCCCTAACAGGAGATATGAGATCAAATTACAAGAAGCAGGTGTAGCGTTGTCGCGGTCAGTCCGGGTTGAAACCGGGGTGGCGACCGACTAAATTGCGACACTGAGGGGGCGACTGGCTTCGACGGGGTAAGTGAAGCCGTGGCCGCGTGCCCAGGTCCTCGGGTTCCTGGTAAAACACTCGGGAAATTTTCAACTGCCAACAACAACTTGGCCCTCGCTGCGTAACTTCTAGTTACGCCGAGTGCTCATGAAGAAGCCCGCCTGGGGCGTCTGCATGGGTATCGCAAATCCGGGATAGTCCGGCGGTGTGCCTTCTGCCGCCGGGCGAAGCTCTAGAAGGCTCATCCATGCGTCGGCCGCCCGCTGGCCAGCACATGGAAACATTCAACAGCGGGCTACGCACGTAGAAGCTGTGGTCGATCTATTCTCGGACCGGGGTTCGATTCCCCGCGCCTCCATTGAACGAGAGCCCGCCGGCATCGCCGGCGGGCTCTCGTCTTTTCTCGATTTCTGGGGCCGAACCGCGATTCGGCATTCCAGAGCCGGCTTTCGACTCCGCCGCGCCTCAGTCAGACGCCACGCTCTCGGCGGCCAGCACGGGTTCGTCGGGAAGACAGTTGTCGGCGCGGGCTGCGCGGCGGCGCTTCTGGAATATGAATTCGGGCGCCAGGCCGATGCCGAGGATGGTAACGGGAAGGATCTGCTGCGTTTGAATGAGGAACGCAACAGCGATTGCCTGATCCTGATCCATGCCGAAGGCCGCTGCGGTGACGGCGTACATCATCTGGAATACACCGACGTTTCCAGGTGTGGCCCGGATGGCGAAGCCGATGTTCACGGCGAGCAGCGCCGCAACGGTGCCGACAAGCGAGATGTCGAAGTGCGCGGCCAGCGCGGTGAGCGCATAGGTCGCCACCTGGAGCGCCCAGATGGCCACCGAGAGGGCGAGCGCCACGCCGAAGCGAGGGCCCGTCGAGATGCCGGATATCGCGTGAACGAAGCGACCCCAGTACTGTCTCGCCTTGCGTCGCCAGCCGGCGGATAGGTCGACGGCCGCTTCCTCGGCGAGCTTCGGCCGCCGCAGGAGGTAAAACAGCAGCCCCGCGATGACCGCGAGCGCTCCCCACGCGAACGGTCGAGTCTCCTCGATGGCGTGAGGCAGGGGCAGCAGCGACACCGCCAGCGCGAGCATTACGACGTAGCCGATCAGCTCGAACAGTCGCTCGAGCGCCAGCGTCGCCAGAATCTTCGCGCTTGGAACGTGCGCCGCACGGGCAACGAAGATCACGCGCGCCGCGTCGCCGCTGTTGGCGACGAGGACGTTGTTGAGCCCCGCACCGGCGAAGGTGGCACGCAAGGTGAGCCAGAGCGAGGTCACGCCGACGGGACGCAGGAAGATCCACCAGCGCACGCCCTTGAGCGCGAGCGACGCAAGATTGACGATGGCAGCCGCGATCAGGATGCTTGGAGACGAGTTCCGGATAGAGTGCCAGGTGTCGCTCCAGTTGACCTTGGTCGCGAACACCACGAGCATGGCGATGATCAGTACCGAGATCAGCAGGCGAACGGCACGACCGAGGTGATGCTTCATGCGGCGTCCAGTGTGACAAAGCGGTAGCCTTGTGCGCGGAGCGAATCGATGATGATCGGCACTGCGCGTGCCGTCTGCATCCGATCCCCTCGCGCGTCGTAGCCGTCGCCATCGTGTAAGAGCAGAATCGAACCCGGCCGTGCCCCTTCGACGGTGCGCTTCACAATTTCCTCGACGCCCGGCCGGTCGGAATCCCAGACGCCGAGGGACCAGCCCACCGTTCGTTGCCCCAGGGAGCGTGCGATGCCGGTGACCCATGGACTGCGGAACCCGTGCGGCGCGCGAAATACGGTCGGACGCACGCCAGATGCCTGCTCGATGATCCGCGTGCCGAGCTCGAGGTCCTGGCGCACGTAGCGCGGCGACTTCAGGTGCAGCTTGCGATGGAAGTAGCCGTGATTCCCCACCATGTGGCCGTCGGCCGTGATGCGGCGAACCAGCTCCGGCCAGCGGTCGGCGTGGCGACCGAGAATGAAGAAGGTGGCGTGAATGCCCTCACCCGCCAGGGCATCGAGCAATGCCGGAGTCGCCTCGGGGTTGGGGCCGTCGTCGAAGGTCAGGGCGACGGTGGGTTCAGCGCTGGGGGGGAGGTGCCGCAGGACTCGACCGAAGATTGGGCTGTTCCGATAGAACATCCCGTGCGCGATGCCACCGGCCACAACGGCTCCGATGGCCGCTTCCACGATCATGCGACTTCTTCGGCCACCAGCCCCAGGACCGAGCGATAGACGTCCAGCACTCGCGCGGTGACCCGCGGCCAGGAGTAGGCAAGCGAGTGCATGCGCCCGGTGGAGCCCAGCTGGATTCCCAGCGCCGGGTCGTCCAGGATGCGCGCCAGCGCATCCGAGAGCGCCCGCTTGTCACCGCAGGGCACCATGAGCGCCTCGCGTCCATCGGCCACCACGTCCCGAAAGCCAAGGATATCCGAGCAGACGATGGGCGTTTCACACGCCATCGACTCCAGCAGGGTGATGCCGAAGGAGGCTTTGGTGGTGGGGCAGGCGTAGACGGTGCTGTGGGCGTAGTAGCTTGGCCGGCCCTCCAGCACGGCGCCCACGAACAGGATGTCCCTGTCGCCGCCCGCGGCGCGGAAGTAGTGCTCCCGAAGGGGACCATCCCCCACGACCACGAGCTTCGCCTGGCGCGCAGGGCCCTTCACCGAGCGGAACGCCTCGATCAGCGTCGACAGGCCATTGCGAGGGTCGAAGCGCCCCAGGAAGAGTACCGTGGGGACGTCGCGCGGAAATCCGGGCGGCGCCGGTACGCTCGACCGAAAGACATCGGTATCGATGCCGTTCGGGATGATCTTCCAGTCGGCCTCGAAGTAGCGGTCGAGCGCCACCGTGGTGCTCTGGGAGACCGCGATGGCCGCGTTCAGCATGCTCAAGCGCTTCTGGAAGTAGCGGCGGCCAAGCGTATAGCCGATCGACCGGTCGAAATAGGTGTGGAAGGTGCCGACGACGGGCGCGTCGGACTCCTCGATGGCGAGCAGGGGTAGGACGGGCGTGAGTGGCGAATGCACGTGAACGATGTCGTACCTGCCGCGTCGCAGCACCCTGCGCACGTCGCGGCGAAGCCCCCATCCCACCGTGATTCTCGCCTGGGAGCCGTTGCAGTACACGGGCTGGCTGCGCCCAAGGCGGATGACGTGCGGCTGCTCCTCCGCGCCGGCGATGTGCGACGTGATGACGTCCACGTGATGCCCGCGCCGCCGTGCCTCGCGGGCGAAGAAATGCACGTGCTCACACACCCCGCCGAGGTGGGGATAGTAATACTCGGTCACGAGGGCGATGCGCAGCGAGCGCTCGTCGTGCACGGCCGGGAGGTGCGGGAGCTCTGGCAGCGCCGGATGCCTAGACGGGCGCGTGAGCCTGGGGAGGGGGAGGGGCAGGGGATTCAAGAGCGGCATGGGCTGCGGCGAGGCGTGCGATCGGAACGCGGTAGGGTGAACAGGATACGTAGTCCAGACCGATCGAGTTGCAGAACTTCACGGAGCGCGGCTCGCCGCCATGTTCGCCGCAGATGCCCACTTTCAGCTGCGGGCGAACGCCCCGACCAGCCGATACGGCAATACCGATAAGTCGTCCCACACCGTGCTGATCCAGAACTTGGAAGGGATCGTCGGGAAGTATACCACGTTCTATGTAATTCGGAAGGAAGCGACCGGCATCGTCCCGGCTCAATCCGAAGGTGGTCTGCGTCAAATCATTGGTTCCAAAGGAAAAGAATTCGGCAGTGCGGGCGATCTCGTCTGCCGTGAGCGCGGCACGGGGGAGCTCGATCATCGTCCCGACCAGATACGGCAGCTCCTCGCCCATCGCGCCAAGGACCTGCCGTGCGGCGTCATCGATGACCGCGCGTTGATTCTCGAACTCCTTCAGGGTGGCGACCAGCGGGATCATGATCTCGGGATGGACGTCGATGCCGCGGCGCTTCGCGCGTACCGCGGCCTCGAACACCGCCCGGCCCTGCATCTCGGTAATCTCCGGATACGTGATCCCCAGCCGGCAGCCGCGATGGCCGAGCATCGGATTCGTTTCGCGCAGCGCGTCAACGATGCGATTCAGCTCCTCCCGCGAGAGTCCGAGCGTACGCGCGAGCAGTTTGCTTTCCTCGCCGCCGTGGGGCAGAAATTCATGCAGCGGTGGATCCAGCAGCCGGATGGTCACCGGCAGCCCGTTCATCGCCTCGAAGATGCCATCGAAGTCGGTGCGCTGCATCGGCAGCAGCTTTGCGAGGGCGCGCCGGCGGCCGCCCTCGTCGCGAGCCACGATCATCTCGCGCATGGCCGTGATCCGATCACCCTCGAAGAACATGTGCTCGGTGCGGCAGAGGCCAATACCCTCCGCCCCGAACTCGCGCGCGACGCGAGCGTCGGCCGGGGTGTCGGCATTGGCGCGTACGCGAAGCCGCCGCACCTCGTCGGCCCAGCCCAGCACTCGCGCAAAGGCCTCGTACGTCGGGGCGCCGCGCTCGGAGCGCATACCGCGCACCACCTGCACCACCTCGCTGGGCGTGGTGGGAAGATCTCCCTTGAAGATCTTCCCGCTGGCACCGTCCACGGTGATCCAGTCACCCTCGTTGATGGTCGTGCTGCCGGCAGTGAACTGACGCTTCGGCAGGTCGACGTGCAGGTCGTGCGCGCCGACGACGGCACACTTCCCCATGCCGCGCGCGACGACAGCCGCATGGCTGGTCATGCCGCCGCGCGCCGTGACCACCGCGCGGGCGGCGACGATGCCATGAAAGTCCTCGGGCGTGGTCTCCTCGCGCACCAGGATCACCGCGTGTCCGAGGCCCGCCCGGCGCTCCGCCGCATCCGGATCGAACACCGCCATGCCGCTGGCCGCGCCGGGACTCGCCGGAAGACCGGCGGCGATGGGGGTGGCGCGCGCGCTGGCATCGATCACCGGATGCAGCAGCTGGTCGAGCTGCTCCGCCGGCACACGCTCCACGGCGGTCCTGGCATCGATGACGCCTTCGTTCACCATCTCGCTGGCGATGCGCACGGCCGCGGTGGCGGTGCGCTTGCCCGTGCGCGTCTGCAGGAGATACAGGGTACCGCGTTCGACCGTGAACTCGATGTCCTGCATGTCCCGGTAATGCTGCTCCAGACGCTGCTCGGTCACGAGCAGCTCCCGATAGGCATCCGGCAGACGCGTCGCCATCTCGTCGATCGAGAGGGGCGTCCGGATGCCCGCCACCACATCCTCGCCCTGAGCGTTGAGGAGGAACTCGCCGTAGAACTTCTTCTCGCCCGTAGCAGGATTCCGTGTGAAGGCGACGCCGGTGCCCGAGTCCTCGCCCATGTTGCCGAACACCATGGCGACGACGTTGACGGCGGTGCCCAGGTCGTCCGGGATCGCATTCACGCGACGGTAATCGACCGCCTTGCGAAGCGTCCACGAGCGCCACACCGCCTCGATCGCACCCCACAGCTGTGTGGCCGGATCCATCGGGAACGCGCTCCCGGTCGCGGACCGCACGAGCGTCTTGTACTCCTCCACGAGATTGCGGAGCGCGTCCTCGCTCAGCTGCGCATCGGTGTCCACGGCCGCCGCCGTCCGCTTGGCCCGGAGCAGCTCCTCGAAGCGACTGGAGGGCACCCCGAGCACCACGTCGCCGTACATCTGGAGGAAGCGCCGGAAGGAGTCGTATGCGAATCGCGCGTTTCCGCTCTGCTTCGCGAGGCCCTGCACGCTGACGTCATTGAGCCCCAGGTTGAGAATCGTCTCCATCATGCCGGGCATGGAGACCGGCGCCCCCGAGCGCACCGACACGAGGAGCGGATTCGCGGCGTCGCCGAAGCGTTTGCCGCTGACGCGCTCCAGCATCCGGAGATTGCGCTCCACCTCCGAGCGCAGCGCCTCGGGCACCGATCGCTCGCGCAGGTAGGCGATGCAGCAGTCGCAGGCGATGGTGAACCCGGGTGGTACCGGCACCCCCAGGTTGGTCATCTCGGCGAGGTTGGCGCCCTTGCCGCCGAGGATCGCCTTCATCTCCCTGGTGCCTTCGGCGCGGCCCTCGCCGAAAAAATACACGCTACGCGCGGGGCCCTGCGTGGCTGGCGCGGACGCTCCATCGCGCTGCAGGTTGGCTGGAGTGGAAGTGATCATGGCCATTGGTGCGCGAGAGCGTCTGATGGGCCCCAGCGACCCTGTGCCGATTGATCAGCAGCCGCAGCCGAACCGGAGCTTGTCGGGATCCGTTGGAGGTGGCGTCGGATAGTCGCCGGAGAAGCACGCATGGCAAAAGCCGTGCGGGCCGTCGGGAACCGACTCCAGCATGCCGTCGAGCGAGATGTAGCCGAGCGAATCCACACCGAGATGCCGCGCGATCTCGTCCACCGAGAGATTGGCGGCGATGAGCTCTTCCCGGCTCGGCGTGTCGATCCCGTAGTAACAGGGCCCCGTTACCGGCGCGGAGCTCACGCGCATGTGCACCTCGGTCGCCCCCGCCGCGCGCACGAGCGCCACGAGGCCGCGCGTCGTGGTGCCGCGCACGATGGAGTCGTCCACCATCACCACGCGGCGGCCCGCCAGCACCTCGCGCACCGGATTGTACTTCACCTTCACCTTGGCGTCGCGATCGGCCTGGGTGGGCTGGATGAAGGTGCGCCCGACATAGTGGTTGCGAATGAGCGCGAGCTCGTATGGTAGCCCACTTTCCTCCGCGAACCCGAGGGCGGCCGAGTTCGAGGAATCCGGGACGCTGAACACCAACTCCGCCGTGGGCGCCGGGAACTCGCGCGCCAACCGGCGGCCGAGTGCGCGCCGGGCGCGGTCCACGGAGCCGCCGAACACCCGGCTGTCCGGGCGCGCGAAATACACGTACTCGAATACACACCGGTGCGGCTCGCGGCGGGGCAGGGGAAAGATCGAGCGCGTTCCCGTATCGTCCACCGCCACGATCTCCCCGGGCTCCACCTCGCGCTCGTACGCCGCGCCGACGATGTCCAGCGCGCAGGTCTCGGACGCGAACACGGGCGCCTCCCCCAGCCGCCCCAGCACCAGCGGACGCCAGCCCCGCGGATCACGGGCCGCGAGGATCGTGTGCCCGATCGCCACCACCAGCGAGTACGCGCCTTCCACGCCCTGCAGCGCCTCGGCCAGCCGCTCCTCGGGCCGGCCCGCCGCACTACGCGCGAGCCGATGCACGATCACCTCGGAGTCCATCGTCGACGAGAAGATCGAGCCCTGATCCTCCAGTTCCCGCCGAAGCTCGGCGGCATTGATGAGGTTCCCGTTGTGTGCCAGCGCCAGGTAGCCGCCGCGCGACCGCGCCAGCACCGGTTGCGCATTCTCGATGGAGGAGGATCCCGCCGTGCTGTAGCGGGTGTGCCCGAGTGCCATGGAGCCGGATACGCGCTCGAGCTGCTGGCGCATGGACTCCGACAGCGTGCCCATGGTGCGAACCGCAGACGCATCGCCCGCGTCGTCGATGCTCACGACGCCCGCCGATTCCTGGCCGCGATGCTGCAGCGAGTACAGGCCCAACTGCGCCAACCGGCTTGCATCCACGTGCCCGCGAACGCCGAATATCCCACACATGAGGCGAAGTTCCGCTAGACGGGACTCTCGGCGTCGGCGCTGACCACGGCTCCCGGCGTCTGAGTCATGATGTTCGAGATGCTCTCAAAATACAGGGTGTCCAGCCGGGAAAGGGGAATCCCGAGCTGCCAGCGCCCCCCAGCATCCTCGCCGGTAATCGTGAGGGGATCCTCCCTGGACGCCACCGTGCCGATCCGCAGCGCAGGCACGCCGTGGCCCGCCGCAAGATCGAGCACCCGCGCGGGATTGGCGGACGACACGACCACGCGCCCCTGCGCCTCACCAAAGAGCAGCGCGCGGCGGGGCAGCGCCTTCCACCGATGCAGCTCGATCTTCGCGCCGAGCGGCGCGTCCCGGTGCAGGATGCAGCACTCCACCAGCGCAACTGCGAGCCCGCCCTCGCTGCAATCGTGGGCGGAGGCCACCACTGCCTCGCCGGTCGCGTCGAGCAGCAGATCGATGAGGCGCCGCTCGGACGGGAGGTCGCACGCCGGTGGCGCTCCCGCCACGATGCCGTGAATCCGGTGAAGGTACTCGCTGCCCCCCAATTCCGGGGTGGGCTCGCCGAGCAGCAGGATCGCATCCCCCTGGCGCTGAAAGCTGGACCGGGTGACACGCTCGACATCCTCGAGCACGCCCACCATGCCGATGACGGGGGTGGGATACACCGCCCCACGCGGGTTCTCGTTATAAAGCGAGACGTTGCCGCCCGTGACCGGAGTGCCGAGCGCGCGGCACGCCTCGGCCATGCCCGCCACCGCCTCGCGCAGCTGGAAATAGACCTCGGGGCGTTCCGGATTGCCGAAGTTCAGGTTGTTGGTGATGGCCATCGGCCGGGCGCCGGTGCACGCCACGTTGCGTGCGGCTTCGGCAACCGCGATGCGTGCGCCGATGCGGGGATCCAGGTGGCAGTAGCGGCCATTGCAGTCGGTCTTGAGCGCCAGGGCGCGGGACGTGCCGCGCAGGCGGATCACGGCGGCATCGCCGCCGGGGCCGACCAGTGTGTTGGTACGCACCGTGTGATCGTACTGCCGGTACACCCAGCGTTTGCTCGCGATGTTGGGCGAGGCCAGCAGCGCCTCGAGGGTCCACGCCGGATCGCGCTCCTCGGGCCGTTCGGCGATCCCCTGGGGATCGCGCGCCCGCAGCGCCGCGATCGCGGGATCCTCGCGCGCCTCCGGTGTGTACGTCGGACAGTCGGTGACCAGGCGCGTGCCGGGGAACTCCGCCACGACGCGGTCGCCCTCGGTCACCCGATACACCGGCTCGGCGATCACCTCCCCGATCACCGCGGCGGTGAGATCCCACTTCTCCAGGATGGCGCGCACCTCGTCCTCGCGCCCGCGCCGCGCGACCACGAGCATCCGCTCCTGCGATTCACTCAGCAGGATCTCGTACGGGGTCATTCCGCGCTCGCGCACGGGCACGCGTGAGACGTCGATGGTGACGCCCACGTCGCCGCGTGCGGCCATCTCGGCGGAGGAGGAGGTGAGCCCCGCGGCGCCCATGTCCTGGATGGCGACTATGGCCCCGCTGCGGATCAGCTCCAGACTCGCCTCGAGCAGCAGCTTCTCCGTGAACGGGTCGCCCACTTGGACCTGTGGCCGGCGCTCCGCGCTCTGCTCGGAGAGATCAGTGGACGCGAATGACGCGCCGTGAATCCCGTCGCGGCCGGTGCGCGCGCCGACGGCGACGATGGGATTACCCACGCCCTGCGCCACGGCGCGCATCAGCTCGTCCTCGCGCAGGAGGCCGATGCACATCGCGTTCACCAGCGGGTTCCCCTCATATGACTCGTCGAACATGATCTCGCCCCCGACGGTGGGCACGCCGACGCAGTTGCCGTAATCCCCGATGCCCTTCACGACGCCCGCAAAGAGGTAGCGCACGCGCGGAGACGCCAGCGAGCCGAATCGCAGGGAATCGAGCAGCGCGATGGGCCGCGCGCCCATCGTGAAGACATCGCGCAGGATGCCGCCGACCCCGGTGGCCGCGCCCTGGTACGGTTCCACCGCGGAGGGGTGGTTGTGCGACTCGATCTTGAAGGCGACCGCAAGGCCGTCGCCGATAGCGATCACGCCTGCGTTCTCGCCGGGCCCCTGGAGGACGTAGGGGGCGGTGGTGGGCAGCTCGCGCAACAGCGGGCGCGAATGCTTGTAGGAGCAGTGTTCGCTCCAGAGCGCGCTGACGATGCCCAGCTCGGTGAAGGTTGGCGTACGGCCGAGCATCGCGACGATGCGCTCGTACTCCTCGGCCGTGAGCCCGTGCTCGGCGATGAGCGCGGGCGTGATGGCGGGATCACCTGGGCGGGGCTGAGCTCTCACTGGTTCTGGGATGTTGAAAAAGCCCGATGATGTCACTCATGATGCGGCCCACCGGCCCAATGGATTTGTGAATGTGGCGGATGAGGTCCAGTTCCCCCTGCCGCAGCCAGACGCCGTGACAGCTGGGACAGAGGTCCACCTTCACGTCTTCCTCGAGCTGGCGCTCGACGAGATCGGCGCCGCACTGCGGACACTTCATCAAGTGGCGGCGCCGTTCCTGGTCCAGCCGCTCCTCGTCGAGCCGCGCTCGCATCTGCTTGATGAGCTCCACGTTCTCGCGGGCGAAGTATTCCTCCTCGTTGCGGATCGGATGCTCCTCGTGATGACGAAATCTCATGAGTCCTCCGGCTTCAAACCTCCCGCGCGATCATCGGTATCCGGTTTCGCCGATGCATCGCTGCCGGCCGCGCCGGCAGCGCGCTTCCCGCCGGTAGTGTCCCCGGCCACTGGCTTCCGGGCCGCGGGATCGCCCTTCACCTTGATGCGCAGGGAGCCCGTCTCGGCCGTGCCCGCGGGGCGCAGGGGCATGTTCGGGCGGGCCACTGGCACGGGCGAGGGTGTGGGTGCCGCTGGTGTCGGCGGCACGGAGGCCGCCGAGTTCCCGGCCGGCGCGACCACGCTGTCGGACGCCGGAACCGGTGTCGCGGCAGAAGCCGTGTCGGGGGCGCCCGCCTGGATCACGCTGCGGCGCGCGTGGGCCGCCTCCACAGCGGAGACGGCGCGCGGCGAGCTGCTCCGTCCCGTGTACTGCCGCTCGGTCGACCGAAAGATCGCATCCACCACGCTGTCTCCCTCGAGCATGACCACATCGTCCATCCCACAGGCCCGAACACAGCCGTTCTTGTAGAAAAGATACGTCGCGGTGCCACTGGTGCGGGTGGCGGCCGGCGGCCCCAGGTGCTGGAGCACCTGGGCGCGGGACATGCCCGGGTCGATGCTGCGGGGGGACTGGGCGGCCGCCCCACGGGCGAGAGCGGCGATGAGCAAACCGGCGCTGACAAGGGCGCGGTGCATGGAACCTCCAGGTTAGGCGGCGACGCGCGAGAGAAGGGACTCGAAGATGCCCACGCCGTCCGCCGCACCGAGGAGCGGATCCACGGCGCGTTCCGGGTGCGGCATCAGGCCGAGGACGTTTCCGGCGGCGCTCACGATGCCCGCGATGGCGTGCATCGAGCCGTTCGGGCTCCACCACTCGTCCGCATCGCCGGGCCCGCCCACGTATCTCAGGACGACTTGCCCCTCCCCTTCGATTCGCCGAAGCGTTTCCTCGTCCGCGGTGTAACGTCCGTCACCGTGCGCAACTGGCAGCGTGAGGACCTGGCCGGCGGCATACCGATTGGTGAAAAGGGTGTCCGCGTGCTCCACGCGTACGCGCACCACCTCACAAACGAACTTCAGGCTCGCATTGCGGAGCAGCGCTCCGGGCAGCAAGCCGGCCTCGCACGCAATCTGGAAGCCGTTGCAGATGCCGATCACCGGCGCCCCGCGCCGGGCGTGCGCGGTCACCTCGCGCATGATGGGACTGAAGCGGGCGATCGCGCCCGCGCGCAGGTAGTCGCCGTAGCTGAAGCCGCCGGGCAGAATCACGACGTCGCTGTCGGCGAGGTCGTGCTCCTTGTGCCAGAGGTAGACGGCGTCCTCGTGCAGGGCGTCGACGATGGCATGGTACGCATCATAGTCGCAGTTGGAGCCCGGAAAGGTGACGATGCCGAATTTCATAGCGCATCCACGCTGGCGATCTGGAAGTCCTCCGTCACCGGGTTGGCGAGCAGGCGCTGGCACATGTCACGGGTGGCGCGCTCCGCGGCCGCGCGGTCGGCGGCGCTCATCTCCACCAGGAGATGACGGCCGACGTGCACGTCGTGCACGGCCTCGAAGCCGAGGGTCCGCAGCGCATCCGCCACGGCTTTACCCTGAGGATCGAGGATGCCGCGCCGTGGCGAGATGTGCACGGCAACGCGAAAATGAGTCATTCGGAGTGGTCGTCGCGAGGAGAGGAGGGCGTGCCTGCAGGCGAGGAGGGAGATGCGGCGGGCGGCGCGGCGGCAGCCGGAGGAGGCGAGGTGCCCGCGCGGTCCG
>DATEPM010000205.1:0-44396 GCA_035273185.1 Gemmatimonadaceae bacterium | reverse complement strand
CGGTCCGCCGGCGCGGCCGCCGCGAGGCCACCCGGGAGCCGCTCCAGGCGGTCCAGCTCCTGCTCGACGTGCTCCAGCGCCACCCGATCGCTCCCGTCCAACGTGAGCTGCGGGCAATCCAACGTGAGGCGCAGGGCATCGGCGTAATCCCCCGCCGCGCGCACCAGCGCCACTCCGCTGATGTCCGCCGCCTCCGCGCGCGCGAGGACGCGGAGCGCAAGCACCAGCCGTTCGATCACGCGCCGCGTTTCTCGAGGGCGAGCGCCGCCGAATTGATGCAGTAGCGCATACCGGTCGGCCGCGGACCGTCGTCGAAGATATGCCCCAGGTGCCCGCCGCAGCGTGCACAGTGCACCTCTGTGCGGCGCATGAAGAGCGACCGATCCTCCTCGGTGGCGACGCGCTCGGGCGCGATCGGCTGATAGAAGCTCGGCCAGCCCGTGCCGGACTCGAACTTGGTGCTGGCGTCGAACAGGGGATTGCCGCAGGCGGCGCAGCGGTACACGCCAGGCGCGTGCTCGTCCCAGTAGCGGCCCGTGAACGCCCGTTCGGTGCCGTGCTCACGAAGCACGTGATACTGCTCGGGACTCAACTCCCGGCGCCATTCGGCCTCGGTCTTCTCGACATGCTCGTCGGTCGAGTGTTCGGACATCCGCTCACCCCTCGGTTCGGTCATCATGGGAATTTCCTCCCGGCTGCAAGGCGCGCAGATCGGCCGCCGTGTCCACGTCGCGCGGTGGCGCCTGCGAGAACTCCACGAATGCCACACGCGACGGATCCCGCCACACCACCCCTCTGGCGCCGTGATCGCCCGTGATCGAGAGGAGCTCGGGAAACAGCGCCCGTGCGAACAGGACGGGGGGGCCGTCCATACCGGCATACCGCGGCGCGACGATGGCGACACCCACCTCTCCTGAGTCTGGCCGGCGTGTCGCCTCGAATCGGGCGATCAGCGCGTCGACGATGTCCGGCCCCACAGTGGGCTGGTCGCCGAGCGCGACGATCACGCCTGCCGCAGCGGGCATCGCGGTCTGCACCTGCTCCACGCCTGCGCGAATGGAGCTCCCCATGCCGTCCGCATATCGATCGTTCACGACGAACCCCATCGGCAATCCCGCGAGCGCGCCCCGAACCGCCGCCGCATCGCTTCCCAGCACCACCACCACGCCGCTGACGCGGGACGCCAGGAGTCCCGCGGCCGCCCGCCGCACCACGGGCACGCCATCCGGTGCGCCGGTGGACGCCACGAGCTTGGGTGCGCCAAAACGCTCGGCCCGGCCGGCGGCCAGCAGGATTGCCGCGATCACGACTGTATGCGCGACGACGACAACGCCTGGCGAGCCGCTGCCAGGGGCAGCGTGGCGCATCGCTGGCGCGCCTGCGGGATCTCAGCGTGGAGCTGCGACAGCGCGTCGTCGTCCGACAGCGCCAGGATGTCGCTCGCCACCATGCCGCGAAGCCGCTCCGTGAGCACCGAGGCCGCCGCGACGCAGATGGCGCACGCGTCCGCGCTGAAGCGCGTCTCCACGATTCGCTGTCGGCCACTGTCCAGTCGCAGCTCGATCCGTACGCGGTCGCCGCAGAGTGGATTCACTGCTTCGGCACTCGCGTCGGGGGACAGAAGGGTTCCGCGGTTGCGCGGCCGCCGGAAGTGCTCGGCCACTACGGTGCCGTACGGTGCCGGCGTGCTCACGCGGCGAGCTCGGTGCCCGACCGCGCGCCGGAATCGCCAGGATCGAGCGCGTCCAGCCACACCCGCCGGATCTCACTCGCGCCCCGCGCGTTCGGCTCGAGCAGGGAGCGTCTCCAGTACCAGCGCTCGGCTTCCGGTGCGGTGACCCCATGCCCCAGAAAGTGCCCATATACTTCGGCGAGGCGCACACCCGGCGTGCCGCGCGCCAGCTTCCGTATATGCTCGTTCAGGGAATCCAACGCGCTCAGCGGCAGGGGGCCCGCGTTCTCGAAAACTCCAGGAATGCGCGCCGTGCGATCGGACGGATCGTAGATCGTGGAAAGCAGGAGCGTGCCGGTCGGCCGCGTGCGCCGAATGGTATCGACGAGCAGGTCGAACGCCTCGCCGACATCGCGGACGATGCGCTCGAGCAGTGACCGCTTGGGCCGACTCCCGAAGGCGCTGAACAGATCGGTCGCGCCGATAGTCAGCGTCACGAGCGTCGGGTCGTCACTTGCCGACAGCCGGGGCAGTTGCTCGCCGAAGACATCGCCGATGGTGGCGGCGTCCGTCGCGTACGATTCGAACGTTATTCCCGGACAGCGATTGGCGAGGTCGTCGCCCATCTCGTCCGGCCAGTGCGCCTCGTCGTTATGATACAGCAGCGACGCCGCGCCGAGCGGCGCAACGCGGCCCGCCGTGGTCGTTCGCTCCAGCGCCACGGCTACGTCGATCTCTCCCCTATCGAGGGCGGGATAGAGATCGATGGACATCGAATCGCCCAGCGCGACGTAGTGTGCGTAGTGCACGACTCAGAGCACCAACCCGCGCGTGGCCAGGATGCGGGTGACGGTATCGCCGATCTTGTTGTTCGGTGTACTCGCGCCGGCCGTGATGCCGATTCGCACCGGCCCGGAGAGCGGCAGCCAGTCGGTCCGGTCCGCCTCCGTCTGCTTCAGTCCCGGCAGGCGGTGATGGATGCTCCGCCGCTCGGGATCGATCGCGGCGGCCGCCTCGATGTGATACGTCGGCACGCGGTCGGCGCACAACATGGTCAGCGAGATCGTGTTGCTGGAGTTGAAGCCGCCGATGACGACCATGATATCGAGTGGTTTCTCGAGCAGCTCCAGCACCGCGTCCTGCCGCTCCTGGGTCGCGCTGCAGATCGTGTCGAACGTGCGGAAGTCTCGCGCGCGCGCCGCCTCGCCTCGCGCGCGGGCGATGGCGCGCCCCACTTCCTCTCCGATTGCCAGCGACTCGCGCGCCAGCATCGTGGTCTGGTTCGCCACGCCGACGCGCTGGAGATGGCGCACGGGATCGAACCCCGGCGAGATCGCGTGTGGTCCGAAATGCGCCAGAATGCTTTCGGCGCTCGCGCGGCCCTCGATGAACTCGCAGACCAGACGCGCCTCGTCCATGTCGCGCACGACGATGTATTGTCCTTCGGGGTACTTGTCCACCTGCGATGCCGTCGCGCGCGTCTCCTCGTGGTAGTACTTGCCGTGAATCA
Organism: Gemmatimonadaceae bacterium; assembly: GCA_035273185.1. Classification (GTDB taxonomy): domain Bacteria; phylum Gemmatimonadota; class Gemmatimonadetes; order Gemmatimonadales; family Gemmatimonadaceae; genus AG2. Next base: position 41,214 of record DATEPM010000205.1, on the reverse strand, counting down.
GCGCGGTGAGTCCGTCGCGCGCGTAGCTGTCCACGCGCTTCCAGACGTTGAGCACCGACCCGCAAGTGGTGTCGACGAGCACGCAGCCGGTGTCCCTCAGCCGCGAGAGGTCCTCGATGGTGACACCGAACGCCGGCAGGATCACGACATCGTCGGGGGTGATGGCCGTGAAGTCGAAGCCGCCCTCCTGCCGCGTGAGAATCTCCACCCCGCGCTCTCGCAACCGCGCGTTGACGTAGGGGTTGTGGATGATCTCGCCGACCAGGAAGATCCGCTTGTTCGGGAACTTCCGGCGCGTCTGATAGGCGTACTCCACCGCCCGCTCCACTCCGTAGCAGAAGCCGAATTCCCGGGCCAGGCGCAACGTGATCTCGCCTACCTGCAGGGTGAAATCGTGCTCCCGCAAGAGATCGACGATGCGGCCCTGATAGGCGGCAAGATCCTGCTGGACTTCGGCTTTGAGCCCGAAGCCTTTGCGGAAGTAAGTGGAGTCGGCCGGCGACGGCATGCGTGTAATTTACACGACACCACCACGCCAGTGTCCGGAAGTTCGGTCACCAGATCGGGCTGTGACGCACCCGCTCGCTTGAGGCACCAGGCCAGCATTATCTTCCCGGCACCTCCCTCGGCCGGACTGCATGACTCCCGACGCTTCGTTTGCCTCCAGCGCGCCTCCGCACGTCGCCCTTGTTGGTACGCCGGCGGTGCCGGCGCCGCTCGTCGCGCCTGCACCGATCACTCGGGGAGATACTATCGGCGTCGTCGCGCCGTCGTACTCGCCGCGCGCGGGGTGGCTGATGCGCGGTGTGAAGGCGCTCGAGCGGGCCGGGTTCGACGTGCTGCTCGATCCTGAGATCGGGACGCTGCGCCGTTTCACCCGGGCTGAGGACGAGCGCCGCGCCGAGAGTTTCATGCGGATGTGGGCCGATCCCCGTGTGAAGGCCCTGATCGGCGGCACCGGCGGCTATGGCGCGGTGCGCATGATCCCGCATTTGGATGCGAGCGTCTTTGCGCGATATCCCAAGGCGTTCGTCGGCTATTCGGACATCACCGCGCTGCATCTGTGGCTGATGCGCTGCGCGCGCCTGCGGGTGTTTCACGGTCCCACGGTGGACGACCTCATTCCGAGTGGTCGCGATCCGACCATGGCCTCGCTGCTCACCGCACTCACCTCGCCGCGCCCCGCCACGAGACTGGGCCGCGATATTGCGCGAGCAGCGAAGCCGGGGCGGGCGACGGGCAGGCTGGTCGGGGGCAATCTCTCACTGGTGCAGCAGTCCATCGGCACCGCGTATGAGGTGGACTGCCGCGATGCGATCCTCTTTCTCGAGGAGACGCGCGATCCCATGTCCGTCGTCGACGAGCGTCTCGTGCATCTGCGCGCCGCGGGGCTGCTGAGCCAGGTACGCGGCATCGTCTTCGGCCAGCTCTCGCTGGACCGCTCGGAGGAGGACGAGTTCGAGGATTTCGTGCTCGACCTCGTTTCCGATCTCGACGTTCCTGTGCTGATGGACTTCCCCGCCGGGCACGAGGTGCCCAACCTCACCATCCCGTTCGGCACCGAGGTCGAGCTCGTAGTGGAGGAGACCGCGGGATGGCTCGCCTATCGGGAGGAGGCGCTGGCGGCGCCAGCCGTCGCGGCTGCGGAGAGCGCCGCATCGGCGTCGCCTTCCGCAGCCTGAACACTGCCACCTGGCGCGCCGACGGTTCTTCCGCGGCGCCGTGCGTGCGCGTACACTTGTCGTCCACGCATGACGACACCCACGACGACGCTCCTCGACGATCGCGCGCTCGCGCCCCCGCCGCGGGTGCGCCCGCCCTTCATATTCATCGGCGAGCGGTTGTGGCTCGACTTCGTCAACAGCGATGCGGATGCGCGCGGCGGCGACTCCTTGCGTGATTTCGACACGATGATGTGCTGGCTCGAAGCGGCGGCCGTGCTGGATGCCGAACGCGCTGGCGGCATGCGCCGCCGCGGACAGCAGCAGCCCACGGGCGCCACGGCGGCACTCCTGGATGCGCGGCGCATTCGCGCGGCACTGCGCGCGCTCGCCGAGCGTGGCGTCGGCAGCTCGTTCGGCGAGCAGATACGCGATGCGGCGCTGATGGAGATCAATCGCGTGCTCGGCCGGAGTGCCGGTACCCGCCGGCTGGAACGCCGGGGCGACGGCACGTACGGCCGGGCATTCGTTCCGGTGGGAGACGCGTTCGCGGGCCTCATGATTCCGGTGGTGGAGTCGGCGGCCGACGCCCTCGTCCTTGGCGAGCTCCCGCGGGTTCGGCGCTGCATCAGCGGACGTTGCGCGCGCGTGTTCTTCGACGGTACGAGAAACGGACGGCGCCGCTGGTGCGACATGGCGACCTGCGGCAATCGGGCCAAGGCCGCGCGCCACCGGGACAAGCTGCGCGCGCGCCCAGGCGACTGACGCGGTATCCTCGGCGGCCCACCAGCAGTCTAGAATGCAGGAGCCGGCGCGAGACGTTTCGCGAGGCTACCGTTTCCGTTGGGCGCCGAGGTTCCCATGCTGAGAGCCGCGCGCATCGCCATCATCGGCGACCGTGATCCGGCGATCTACACGCATCGCGCCGTGGACGATGCGTTGCGTCACGCCTGCGAGACGCGCGAGCACGCCGTCGATGCCCACTGGATCGCTACGAGCGACGTGGCCGTCGATCCCATCGCGCTCCTGGCCAGCCTGGACGGCATCTGGCTCGCGCCCGGCAGCCCGTATGCCAGCATGGATGGTGCGCTCGCGGCCGTGCGCATCGCGCGCGAACGGCAGATTCCCTTTCTCGGCGTCTGCGGCGGCTTTCAGCACGCCATCATCGAGGTGGCACGCGCGGTTGCCGGCATCACCGGTGCCGATCACGCCGAATCGAATCCCGGCGCGACCACGCCGGTGATCGCGGCGCTGGAGTGCTCCATGCTGGAGAAGTCGGGCCCGGTATTTCTCGATCCCACCTGCCGCACGGCGGCGATCTATGCGCGGTGGCGCATCGTGGAGCGCTACCATTGCAGCTACGGACTGAATGCGGGCTATCGCGAGACGCTCGAGCGCGTCGGGCTGCACTTTGTCGGCGAGGATGACCAGGGTGACGCACGGGTGGCGGAGCTTCTGGGGCATCCCTTCTTCATCGCCACGCTCTTCCAGCCGCAGCTCGGCTCGGCGCCCGGCTCACCAGCGCCACTCGTGCGTGCATTCGTGGACGCCGCCATTCATCACCGGGACCGGCAGCAGACGCCAGTGGGAATCGACAGCGCGCAAGTGCGGCTCTGAGCCGTGCCGCGCTCGGGGCTCGCGGCTCAGCGCCGCCGGCGGCGGCCGTTCGGCCGCCCGTGAGCACGGTCGTGGGCACCGCCGTGTGCCCGGTCGCGCTGCCGGCGCTGCCGCCGTTCTGCCTGCCGGTCCTCCCACGCGCGATCGAGGGCCTGGATCTCGTCCGGCGTGAACGGGCGGTCGAGCTCCTCCTGCAGCTCCTCGAGGGTCGCAGCGCGCGCCGCTCCCCGCGCCCCGCGCGTGACCACGAATCGCAGTGGGCGGTCGAGCACCGGCAGCTCCGCGTCGGTGAGCGTGCGCGCCAGCTTCTCCGGAAGTCGCAGGCGCGCGACGCCTAACGGTCCAGTCGGCGTGGCCTCCACGTCGTACTGGATGTCGACGTCGCGATCGCGTATGGACACCGCGGCCGGCAGATCCCGATACCGGGCGCGCATTGGCTCCGGCACGAGCTCTCGCAGCTCGGCGCCGAGATCCAGATCGGCGTGGCGGAACTCGGTCATGGAATGCACGGCGCCGAGCTTCTGCTCGTACATTGCTGCCAGCTCCGGCACGCCAAGTGGAGGGGTCGTTCCCCCCGAGCGGCGCCAGGTCTCGCGCACGGCCTCCACTTCCGGCCGATTCTGCTTCACCGCCGCGTGCCGCGCGTCGGCCCGTGCCAGTCCTTCCGCCAGAAGGTGGCGTGCGCGGTCCCGCAGCTCTGGGGGAAACTCGTCCAGCGCCTCCCGCTCGCGCTCCAGCTCGAAGCCGAAGTACTCCACACGGCGGCGCAGCACCAGCGGCGATCGCTTGCGCTCGGGCTCGTAGACCAGTTCGGCCTCGCCCACATGCGCAAAGCGCCGCACGAGCTCCATCGGGATCTGGGTTCCCTCGATGGACGCACGCGGCACACCGAATTTGTCGGCGAAGTAGCGAATGTCGCCCGCCACCGCGCCCCAGCTCCCGCAGACGCTCCCCTTCGAAACGCGCACGGCGTCACCGTTCGCGTTCTCCTCGTCGATGGCGAGGGAGAAAGGCATGTACTGAGCGAGCAGCGTCTGAAACTTCCGCAGCACGCCCTCGCCGGCATTGGGCATCCGCTCGGGCAGCGGCAGGTCGAGCGCGCGGTAGATGCTCGCCATCCCGAGCGCCGCATCCTCGATGGACTTCACCAGCACGCCGCGCCCCTCGGCCCAGCGATCGATCGCCTGCTCGTCGAACAGATGCCGCGGCAGGCCGTATACCTCGCCCACGTAGCCGGCGTAGGCATACGCCTCCGCGTACAGGTTGTACGCGGTGAGGTGGTCGCTGCCAGGCACAATCGCGCCGCTCAGATCGCGCTCCTCGCGTGTCATGCGGTGCAGCGACTCTACGGAGCTCATCACGGCGAGAAACGGGATGAGGTCGTCGTCGGCCAGCACCAGCAGCTCCGCCCACGGCCGCTCCACGGGCATCGCTTCCACGTTCCGGCCATACGCGGTGAGCCGCCCGAGCTCGACGATGCCGCGCTCTTCGAGCAGTTCCCGCGCACGGCGGTACGCGACGCGATCCAGCGGCACGGGCAGGTCCAGCTCGTCGGCGCGGACGGACATCGCGGCGCAGGTGATGGCCACGCGCTCCGAGTCGCCGGCCAGCTGAAACTCCGGCGCGGTGGGTCGCAGACTGCGAAACTGGATGTCGCGGTCTGACAGGATGAACACGCGGCCCCCCTCGACGCGCCCGTGCACACGTCCCGCCATCTGCAGGATCTCGTTGGCGCCGAGGTACTCCTGGGTGAGCACGTTGCGCCCGCGATTCACCTCGTTGAAGAACCGCTTGTCGTCGATCACCACGGTATCCAGACCGCGCACGTTCAGCGCGCTCTGGCCTGCGGCTGTCATCGCGAGAAAGTAGGGCTTCTGCTCGCCGCCCTCCAAAAAGGGGCGGATGATGCGGATCGGCTCACCGCCATGGTAGAAGGCCGTGTTGATCCGCGGCGCGGCGAAGGCGACGTGTTCCGCGGCCTCCTCCACCCCGCGCCGCGTGGGGACGAACATGGCCACGCCGCGCTTCTGCCTGAGCAGCTGCTGCAGGAACTTCTCGTCGAGGAACTCCAGCGGTTCGCGGTTCACCACCTGCACCGCCGCGGCGCGGCGTTCGTCGAAGTCGTAGACCTCGAGCACGTCCGCCGAGTGAAGGTACTCGCGGTAGAAGGTCGGATCGACAGTGGCGGAGAGCCAGATGAAGCGGCAGCCCACGCGCTTGCCCAATGCCAGACACAGCTCCAGTTCGGCGGACGTCTGGTGGATCTCGTCGACTACGAGGGTATCGCTCGGCAGGATATCATCGTCCTCGAACCATCGCCGGGCGATGCCCGTGGTCACCACGATCACATTCCACGTCGGCGTGTCCGGGGTCGCCTCGCGCTCGCGGTTCACGACCCCCACGCGCAACTCCGTCGTGGCGAGGATCTCCTCGGCGATGGGACGGATCGCGAGCGTCTTGCCCGTGCCGGTGCCCGCGACGATGCCGAACCCCCTGCCGCCGCGGGCAAGCTCGCGGACGCGCGTGCCGTGATGTCGCTCGAGGAAGGTCTCGATGTGCAGCGCCATCGCGAGCTCGATCGTCTCGCACGCCGCGCGCGTAGGGGCGATGACGATCACCCGGCCGGTGGACGGCTCCGCGTGAACGAACTGCTCGCGATCCGGCGGGAGCCCGACGCGATCGTGAATAGCGCGTGTCACGGCCGGGCGAGGTGCAAGGTCGGCGCCCAAACGACAAGCCCGCTCCGCGGAAGGGAACGGGCTTCGGACCGCTGGGGCGGCGCGATGCTCACGGCCGGCGTGGCGCCGGTGCCGGGTGCGCGAAGTCCTTTACGAACGGGGGCAGTTTCTTCTTGTCGTCGTTCTTCTTGTCGTCCTTCACGTAGTCGTCCCCGAAGATCACGCGACCGTTGGGCGGTCGGTTGCGGACGGCCGTCGCACAGTCCGTGGGCGCGGGCTGCTGGCCCGCCGGCACATTCTCCAGCCAGATCCGGCACATGCCAGCCGGCGGCCGCTCCTGTTCCGGAATCGCGGGCGCATGCTTGTCGCGCGGCGGCTGCTTCTGCTGCGCGTGCGCGGGCCCCGCAAAAACTGCCGTGGCGGCGATCGCCAGAATCATCATCAACTGCTTCATCTACCCTCCACTCGCCACCAAAACGTTCGGTGTCCCCCCTTCCGAGAAGCAGGGCCAGTGCCACGAAGCCCAAGCCGCTTGCCGATCGTAACCTCATGTGAATGCATCGCTTGGAAGAGAGGCAGCCTATCAGCAGCCGGGCTGGTGTCCATGCGGCGAGAATCCACTGTCCCTTCCACCGGACTGCCGGGCGAGCGCGCCGTCACCCAGGCCCGGAGGATACGTGCACCGGAGCCCGGATTCAACCGCTGCTCGCGCCGCCTCCGGCGCGGTGCGCAGTAAGCAGGTTCAGCACCTCGCCAGGCCGCGCATGCCGGCCCGTCCGGGATTTCTCATACACCGGAACACCATCGGCGAGCACCTCGAAGCGTCCGCCTCGAGAGGGCAGGAGCTGCACCTCCTCGTTGGGGTACTTCTGTCTGATCTCTGCCGCCAGACTGGCGGCTCGGGGCTCGTAGTTTCAGAGGGTGCAGTATTCGATGGTGATCATTGCGAGGCGGAGGCAGGACGGACGGCCGTGGAGGTGAAATCGCCCGGCGCGCCGAAACCGGCCGGGATCTGAGCGAGCAAGGCGCGTTCCGGCGCTAGTGCGGCGGCAGTGGCAAGTTCGCGAGCATCGCCAGGCGAGTGATGAGCGTGTCCTGACGCGCGACCACCAGACGCAGCGAGTCCACCTGGCTCTGGAGCAAGGCATAGTCCTGCTGCATGCTGCTCAGCTGCGTTCCCACCTCGGTCATGGCCTCGGCGATATTCGCTTCGGCGCGCGGGTCGCGACAGGAGGTGGCGAGCAGTGCCAGCAGGGCGAGGGCGAGCAATCGCATGGCATCCAGGAGGTTGGGGAGCGGGGGGGGCACGCGGAATATCGCGGAATGCGGCCGCATGCTCCACCCGGCCGCCGGATGGTCCGGCGTTCGATGCAGGATGCGCTATTCTCGGCGCGTGTCCAGGAATGACTGTTCCCGCGCGGGCACGTCGCTCGCCGAGATGCTCGTGGTGCTCACCATCGCGGCCGTGCTCCTCACGCTCGCCGTGCACCCCATCGCGTTGGCGCTGGACCGCGCGGCCGTGCGGTCCGCCACCGCGGAGATGGCAACCGTGTTTTCTCTGGCGCGGCAGGCGGCCATCCACGAACGCGCGACAGTGGTGGTACACATCGATTCGGCGACGGGCAGCATGCGCGTGACGACGTCGGGTACCGCGCTCCTGGAGCGGCAGCTGCGCGCGACGTACGGAGTGCAGCTCGTGCCCACGCGCGACTCCATGGCCTTTGATGCGCATGGGCTGGGCGTCGGCGTGGCGAACCTGAGCGTCGTGGCACGCCGCCGGCGCGCCATGGACACGCTGTTCCTCTCGCGCCTGGGCCGGGTACGCTGGTGACCGCTCGGGCGTCCCGCGGGCGTTCTCCGGATCCCCGGCTGTCGTCGCGGACGGCGTCTGGCCGGATCCGTGCACACGACGCAACTTCCTGGGAGGGAGCCGGCAGCGTGATCTGCATCACGCGCCAAGGCAGCGACGCGGCACGCGCGCGCGGAGTAAACGCGCGATGTGACGCACCCGCGCAGGGGGTGGGTTATAGCGAAGGACATGAGCGACGATGCCGCCGACGTTCAGCGTGTGCTGTCGGGCGACGTTGATGCATACGCCAAGCTGGTCGAGCGGTACTATGATCGGTGCGCGCGTTTTGCGATTCGGATGCTCGGCAACCGCGACGACGCGGAAGATGCGCTTCAGGCGACGTTCTTGCGCGCATATCGCGCGCTCGGGCGCTACCAGGAGCGCGATCGTTTCAGCGCCTGGCTGTACCGCATCCTCGTCAACCAGTGTCGAAGCATCGCGGCGCGGCGGACGCATCGCGAGCGGGTGTTCGTGCGCGAAGAAGCGCTGCTGCTGAACGCACCGGACCGGACTCCGGCCTGGACCGGTGAGGACGAAGAGTTCGTTCAGCGTGTGCTCAACGAGTTGGATCCCCTCCTGCGCGAGGCCTTCTTGCTCAAGTACGTGGAAGAGCTCAGTTACGAGGAGATGTCGGCGCTCACCGGCGCGGGCGTCTCGGCGTTGAAGATGCGAGTGAAGCGCGCATGCGACCGGCTGCGCGAGCGCTGGGAATACATCCGCGATGATTGAGCCCGGCATGGACCCCCTCGTCCAACGGATCGTGCAGGAGGCCCGCCGCCCCGTGGCGCCGGATCCTGCCGCGAAGGCGCGACTCATGGCAGCGATCCATGCGGAGGCACGCCCGCGGCAGTCGCCGCGGCGGCGGCGTTGGCGTTGGTTGCTGGAGCCGCGTCCGCTCGCGCTGTCGCCCCTCGGCGGCTTTGCCGTCGCCGCCGGGCTGGTGGGCATCGGCATCGCCACCGAGCTCGTTCGAACATACCGGGACGGTCATACGACCGGAGAACCACGGGTTCTTGTTGCGGCTGCGCCGCTGCTCCCGGTTCATGATACCGTCACCAAGTTCGTGCTCGTCGCGCCGCACGCGACGCGTGTATCCCTCGTCGGCGACTTCAACGACTGGAACGCGAGCGCGACGCCCATGCAGCGCACCCCGACGGGGGGGACCTGGAGCGTGACGGTGCATCTGGCGCCGGGTCGGCACGTGTATGCGTTCGAGGTCGCAGGGAGCAACGGTACGCAGTGGGTGGCCGATCCATCCGCGCCACTCGCTCCCGAGGACGGCTTTGGCGCGCCGAACTCAGTCGTCCTGGTCGGAGGATCCGCTTCGTGATGCTGTCGAGTGTCAGACGTTCCCCGGCGCCGGTGCTCCGCGCGGCGATGGTCGCGGTGGCGCTGGCCGCGCTCGCGCCGCTGCACGCATCACTCCGCGCCCAGGAGACCGATCCCCTGGCGCGGCTGGATCCGAACAGCCGCTTTGCGATCGAGCTGGTGCTGGACTCCGCGCACGCGCTCGGCATTCCGACACGCCCGCTGACGAGCAAGACCCTCCTGGGGATCAGCAGGCACGTCGACAACCGGCGCATCGTCGCGGTGGTGCGCGGGCTCTTTACGTCACTCAAGGAAGCGCGCATCGTGCTCGGTCCATCGCTGTCGGAACCCGAGTGGACCGCCGCGGCGGAAGTGCTGCAGGCCGGCGTGTCGCCCGGTGTGCTGGCCAAGTTCCGGCAGAATCACAAGGGCAAGCAGCAGCTCGCGATGCCGCTCGTGGTGCTGGCGGATCTGATCACGCGCGGCGTGCCGGTCGACACGGCGTCCTCAGCCATAGTGCAGCTGTGGAATCGGGGTGCCGCGGACGGCGACTTCTACGGGTTGTGGAAGGGCGTCGAGCAGGACATACTTTCAGGGCAGAACCCCGGGGCCGCGCTTGAACAGCGCGTGCGCGAGTCCATCGGGCACATTCCGCCCGGAAGCAAGCTGTCCTCACCTTCCGCGCGGGAGCCGGATAACCCGAGCCAGTAGGTTCATGTCCGAGCCGAAGGCCGCCATCATCGCGATTTCTCTGGCGTTGCTCGTGCCGCACGCAGCGCGAGCACAGATCGCCTCGCGGCTGGAAGCCGGCTCCCTCACCACACAGCAGGACGGCGACGTGCCTGCGAGCACGATCAACGTCAGTCCGGGCATTCGGGTGGATCTGCCATACCTCGCGTTTTCCGCGAAGGGATCGGCGTGGCTCACGGGCCAGCAGTGGCAGATTGCCGATGGCAGCATCTCCGGCTCACTGCTCACCCCCACGGCATACGGTCTCCGCGGCGAGATCATCGGCACCGCCAGCCGCGCCTTCTACGACCGGTCGCTGCAGAACGATCAGGTCGATGCCCAGGCGCGGTTGCACCTGCTGTTTGCCAAGCAGGGCGGCATCTGGCTCGGCGGCGGACTGGCGCGTCCCTGGCGCGTGGCCGTGACGTCGGCGGTGGACGTGGCCGGCGGCGGCGCGTGGCGCCGCTTCGGGAACGCCACCGTGAGCGGCACGTTCACGAACTTCTTCTTCACCAAGGCCGCGTCGCAGGACTCGTCAGGCACGGCGATCTCGTGCAGCACGCGGAGCGACCCGCTGCCCACGGCGAGCACCACCGCATCGGCCAATGTGTCCGCGAGCAGCACCTCCAGCAGCGATTGCCGGCGCCAGTCACACTTCAGCGACGTGGAAGCGAGCGTCAACTGGGCGCACGGCTGGCTCGAGATGACGGCCCAGACGGGCTATCGTTTCGGCAACGCGGCCGATGTCACCGCCGATTCACGCCGCTGGGCGGCGGGAAGTGCCGTGGTGTGGCTCACCGATCGAATGGCGGCCGTGGCGGGTGGCGGCCGCGTGCCGGCAAATCCCACGCGCGGGCTGCCCGCGCGGAATTACGTGAACTTCGGGATCATGCTGGCGTACAACTCGATCCCGCGTTCGTCGGTCCCGGTGGCCCCGCGCGCGGCCGTGGTGCGCGCGTTCGAGGTTCGCCAGGTCAACGCCGGCACGCAGAAGATCACGGTGCAGGTGGGGGGCGTCGAGACGGTCGAGGTCATGGGGGACTTCAGCGATTGGGCGCCACTCCTGCTCATCCGGCGGGGGCGTGATCTGTGGGACATCACGATTCCCGTGAGCCCCGGGGTGCATCAGCTCAACGTGCGCGTGGATGGCGGACCGTGGCTGCCGCCGCCCGGTCTTCCTGCGATGAGGGACGGCTTCAGCGGAGAAGTCGGGTTGTTCGTGGCGCCGTAGCGCTCCCTCCGGACGGCCGGCATCCCCGGCGTGCGGCGGTCAGTCCGCGGCCACCGTGCCGAAATCGTACCCCGGCACGGAGATCCGTGGAATCGGCTGCCCGATGACGCGTTCGATGCTGCGTACCATCGCGATCTCGTCGGGCGCCATGAAGGTGAAGGCATCTCCCTCGTTCGCAGCGCGGCCGGTGCGGCCGATGCGGTGCACGTAGTCCTCCGCCTGCTGCGGTACGTCGTAGTTGATCACGTGCGTGATCCCGGAGATGTCCAATCCCCGCTGCGCGATGTCGGTCGCGACCAGCACGCGCACCCTACCTTCCTTGAAGTCGCGCAGCGCGCGCTCTCGCTGTACCTGCGACTTGTCGGCGTGCATCGCCGCCGCGGAGATCGCCTCACGTTCCAGATGGCGCACGACGCGATCTGCACCGTGCTTCGTCCGCGTGAACACCAGAACGCTGTCCATCGCCTCCCGCTGCAGCAGCGCCGCCAGGAGCGCGCTCTTGCGCTCGCGCGGCACGGGATAGACGTAGTGCGTCACGGTGCTGGCCGCGGCCGAGCGTCGCCCCACCTGAACCAGGATCGGCTTGCGCAGGTATCTGCGCGCCAGCGCCTCCACCTCGGGCGGCATCGTCGCGCTGAACAGGAGCGTCTGCCGATACGCCGGGATGTCCCGCACCACTCGGTTGATCTGCGGCGCGAAGCCCATGTCGAGCATGCGGTCGGCCTCGTCCAGCACGAGCACCTCCAGCTCGTCGAAGACGACGTTCTGCCGCTCGAGATGATCGATCAGGCGGCCGGGGGTCGCAACAATCACGTCCACACCCTCGCGCAGCGCGCGCTCCTGCGGCTCCAGCGGCACTCCGCCGTACACCGCCACGACGCCGAGCGGCGCGTGCGCGGCATACCGCCGAAAGCTCTCTTCCACCTGCACGCACAGCTCGCGCGTGGGTGTGAGAATCAGCGCACGCGTGCGGCGTGGCCCGCCGACGAGCCGTTCGATGATCGGTAGGGTGAATGCCGCCGTTTTGCCCGTGCCCGTCTGCGCGAGGCCCATCACGTCGCGACCCCTGAGCACGAGCGGGATGGCCTGCGCCTGGATGGGTGTGGGCTCGGTGTAGCCGGCATCGCGGATGGCCCGCAGCACCACGCCGGAGAGGCCCAACGCGGCGAATGGAGCCGCCGTCTTCTCGATACCCCGTTTGTCGCTCGTCGCCCTCGGCATGCACTCCCTGATGATGCGCGGAGTATAGCGTGCGGCACCTGCGCGCGCGATGCCGGACGCGAGCTACGCGGCAGGCTGCGCGCGCAGAAATCTCGCGATCACCGCGTTGGCCTCGTCCGGCCGCTCCTCGATACACAGGTGACCCGAGTCGGCGATGACGACGAGCTCCGCGTCCTTCAGCCGCTGCGCGCCCCGCAGGCCGTTCGGGATCACCCGATCATCGGCGCCGATCAGCACGAGCGCGGGCGCGCGCAATTCCCCGAGCGCCACGTCCGGCAAGGGACGCCAGCCGAAGTTTCGGAGCAGCAGGCGTGCCGCGTGGAAATAGCCGGAAAATTGCGATGGGGCCCAGTACTGGTCCACGTCGCGCTCGCTCAGGCGGTCCGGCTTCGCGTAGGTCCAGCGCAGCACCAGGCGCACCAGCCAGCGGGGCGTGAGCCCCGGCGCGAACGCGTCGAGCATGCGCGGGGTGACGATCGCCGCCAGGTCACGCCACCAGATGCGGGTGAGCCCGGCCGGATTCACGAGTACCAACCGGGACACGCGCCCGGGATGGCGCACGGCCAGCTGCAGCGCCACGGCACCGCCCATCGAATGCCCGATGACATCTGCCCGGTCCAGCGCGAGCGCGTCGAGCAGTGCCAGCACATCGGCGACGAGCGTCTCGCTGGTGAAGCCGGCGCTGGCGTCCACCGGCTTGTCCGAGAGCCCGTGTCCACGGAAGTCCAGCGCGATCGCGCGGTAACCCGCCTGCGCGAGCGCCGGCACGAGATGTCGATATGTGAATAGCGATGCCGCCCAGCCGTGCAGCAGCAGCACCGGCGGGCCGGCGGCCGGACCGGATTCCGCGATGCGCACGCGGATGCCGCTCGAGAGCACGACGAAGCGCGCCGGCACTTCCGGTATCCCAGCCGGGTACATCGCCGCCGGCGGCAGGCGATCCGTGCTCACCGCGGGCGCAGGCGCACTACGCGAGGGTCGGCCCTCAGGTCACGTCGATCGTGCGCCCGGACAGGCGGGCGATGATTCCAAGCCGGAAGGTGATGTCGGTCCAGCGCTCCTCGCCGACCAGCGTCTCCTCCAGAGGATACGTCGCCCAGACCCACGGATTGCCGCTGCGCGCCACGGTCGTGCCTTTGTGCGGATGCCACACGCCCTGCGCGTCGCGATCGTCCAGGAACCGGTCGAACAGCTTGCTCCAGCCCTCGTTGCGCCGCAGGTACCCGAGCCGGGCCATCAGCTCCAGCCAGAGCAGCGCCGCCGGCACGTCCGCGTCCGCGGCGTTGCGATTCGGCAGCAGGTCGCCGAGGACGAGGTGCGGCTGCGCGATCATGTGTTTGCCGCAGAGCTGCACCGCCTCCTGCCGCGGCAGCACCTGTGACAGGTGCTGATACAGGCGATCGACCGCCTCGTGGTGCTCGGTACGGAACAGCGGCATGTACGCGAGCATGGTGAGCGCGTAGATCGACGGCGGCGCGGCCTCGGCGGCCAGCACGTGCTGGTTGCCCACGCGCACGAACGGCTTCTGCGCGAGGGGAGAGCGGAGGTACCCCATGATGCGGTCGAGAATGCGCCGCGCGGCGCCGCGAAGGCGCGGATCTCCCTCGTAGCCTGCCTGGGCGAGTGCCGCCGCCGCCGCCTCTCGCAGGATGGCGCGCCCGCGCCGAGCCAGATCCTCGTCCTCAGCGTGCTTCGCGCCCAGCTCGAACAGCCATTCCGGGTCGTGGTCCTCGGCAAGCAGCCGAAACAGGACGCGTCGTGCGAGCACCAGTGGCGGCGTGTCCCTGTCCCAACCGTACTCGAGCAACCGGCGGACCGCGGTGATGGTTCCGACCCCATCGAATTTCTCGGCACGCGATGAGGGTACCGAGAGCATACTGTGATTCCACGTGCCATCGGGCCCCTGCAACGTGGCCAACAGAAGTGCGGGGCGGTACGTAAGAGGAAGGAACGAGACGCGCTGACTCAGCGGTGACGGAACGCGCGCAACCTCGGTCAACGATCGATACTGGATTGGCGGACACGCGTGATCGAGCAGCCAGCTCAGAGGAAATTGCACGGCGCTCGGTGCAGGCGGCGGTGGGGTAATCGACGGGACCGGGGTAATGCTCGACGGCGGCGGCAGGGTCACGTGGGCGCTCGCTGGAGGCCGAAACAGTCGAAGACGTCGCTCGGAGGCGAAAGCGTCCCGTTCAGGGCGGCTAAGCATAGCAGTTTTCGAACCATGCGCTAGAGGGAGGCGCATCCTGTTCGCCTCTCTTCACTTGCCGTGCGGCGGGAGATGGCGCACCCGTGGCGGTCGAGCTCCTCGGTCGCGGCGCGGCGAGCCCCCTACCTCTCACTTGGAGTTGGAACGATGAAGCAGATCCGGACAATCATGATGGTCGCCGTGATGTTCCTCGGCCTGGCGACCGTCGCCCGCGCACAGGATGCCGGGCAGCAGGGCCGTGGGCGCAATATGAGCGCGATGCTGTTCAACGGCATCACGCTCACCACGGACCAGCAGGCGAAGGTGGATTCCATCACGGCGAAGTACGGCGAGCAGATGCGCGCCGCCCGCGCCGAGGTGCAGAACGGGGGTGATCGTGAGGCGGCGATGACCAAGATCCGTGACCTTCGCCAGAAGGAGATGGACGAGTTCAAGGCGGTCTTGACGGACGACCAGAAGAAGGTCTTCGACAAGAACGTCGAGGACATGCGCTCGCGCATGCAGAACCGCGGTCCGGGCTCGCTCTGAGCCGCGTCCCGCAATAGCGGCAGCGATCGAGTAGAGCGGGCCGCCGAGCGATCGGCGGCCCGCGTTCGTTGCGCGCACGGGGCAGTCGAGTAAGCTTCCCAGCGACCCCGGTACGTTCACCCGCCCGGCTCCGTTCGTGTCCTGTCGTTCGCGCCGCCGTCACGTCCACTCGTCAACGCGCCGCGATGCGCGGTGAGTTCGTCGATCTCGCGGGAGCGCGCCTCTACTACTACGCGGCCGGCACACGCGGCGCCGGGGAGCCGGTGGTCCTCCTGCATGGCTTCCCGACCTCGAGCCACCTCTGGACGGAAGTGGTGCCACTCGTTCCGCCAGGCCACCGCGTGGTGGTCGTCGATCTGCTCGGCTATGGACGCAGCGACCGTCCCGAGGCCCGCCCCGTCGGCATCCGGACGCATGCGCAACGTGTGATCGAGCTCTTCGATCAGCTGGGGATCAACTACGCCTGCGTCGTGGGGCACGACATCGGCGGCGGCATCGCGCAGTGTCTCGCGGTGCGGCACCCCCAACGCGTTTCGCGACTGTGTCTCGTCGACTCGGTGGCATTCGATGCCTGGCCCACTCGCGACGTGAAGCTCGCCCGCGCGATGCTGCCGCTCACCCGCCACCTTCCCACCACCTGGCTGCTGTCCATCCTGCGCAGCGACCTGCTGCGCGGCTACGTGGATCACGAGCGCGGCGCACGCTCCATCGAGCTGTACGTGCGCCCCTTCGCCAGCCCCGAGGGGCGCGACGCGTTCATGCAGCACCTCCTTGCGCTGAACAGCGCCGATACCATCGCGCTCGCGCCAAGGCTCAAGGACATCGTGGCCCCGACGGCGATCGTCTGGGGGGAGCACGATCCCTTCCTTCCGCTGTCGTTGGGACGCCGGCTGCAGCGCGCGATCCCGGGCGCCACACTGCAGGTGGTTCCGGGGGCGCGGCACTTCACCCCGGAAGACGCGCCACGCCGGATCGCCGAGGCGTTGGCTGAGCTGCTGAATCGATAGCGCGGGGGGCTATGCCGTCCGGAAGCGGCGCAGCGCGATCATCGCGGCGCGGCGGGAGTGGCGGGCGCCGCCTCCGAATCGCTCTCCGGATGCAGCGCGTCCAGCGTGTACCGGCTGCCGGGGTTCCACAGCATCCAGTCGCGAATACCATTATCGTAACCGGCCTGGATCTGCGCGCGCACCTGCGACGTGGAGTAGTGCGGCGGGCCGAGCGTGAAGTCCTGATACCACGGGATGATCTTCGCGGCGTTCGGCACCAGGGCGTTGCGCTGCTTCGCGTCCCTGAGCGCGTGATCGATCGTGGCGTACGGGTGGGCGTTGGGGTCGCTCAGCCCATAGGTGCCCGGTGCGAAGTGCGACGGATAGTCCATGGGCAGCACCACGTCGGCCTGGTCGGCGAACAGTTCCCATTTCTGGCCGATGCCCATGTCCGTGGTGTCGGTCGCCGTGAGGCCGAACACGTCGATGGTCATCGGCACGTTCAGCGGCCGTATGAGCGTACGGAGATAGCCCAGCTGATCGCGGATCACCTGGGCGCGCACTCGGCCGTTCATCAGGGGAAACACCGCCTCCCGAATCAGCCGGTCCTCGTCGGGAAAGCGCACGTAATCGAACTGCACCGCGCTGAACCCCAGGCGCACCGCCTCCGCCGCGAGGTCGGCGGCGTATTTCCAGACCTCCGGGTGCGTGGGATCCAGCCAGGGATGCCCGTTCCGGTCGCGCCAGGGCTGCAGATCGCTCCTGCGCTTGATCGACCATTCCGGCCTGGCCTCGGCCAGCAGCGGATCCTTCGCGACCACGATGCGCGCGATGGGATAGATGTCGTACCGGCGCATGCTGTCCAGCACCGCGCGGATGCGCCGGTACGACATCACGCGCGTCGTGTCGGCGCCGATCTGCTCGGCCAGCGGCACCTGCGAGTGGTACAGCACGAGGCCGCGATCGTCCTTCACGTCGATCACGAGCGCGTTCACCTCCGTGCCCCTGGCGACGTCGACGAGCTGCCACATCTTCTGGCCGATCGCAGCCCACCGGTTCACGTACAGGCCGCGGACCGGGCTGGGCGCCGGCACGAGTGGCGCGGCCGGCCGGCGCACCGAATCTGGAAGGGGCGGCGGGACCGGCGGGAGGGCACTGTCCGCGCCCGCAACAGTGGTCGGCTGCGGCCCCGCGTCCGGACGCGCCCGCGAGTCGGAGCCGGCGGTGCACGCGGCGACCGCGGCCGCGAGGAGCGGAAGGCGAGCAACCCGGGCGAGCCCGGCAGCGCGAAGCATCATGCGGTGAAATCTAGCGGACGGCGCGGACCGGGCGCCGTGCCGCCATCACAGCTTCCGCACGTCGTTCGCGGCGTCCAGCAGGTGGCCGATGTCCCGCGACAGCGCGCGTGCCTCACGAGTAGCGCTCGTCACGTCCTCCAGCGCGCTCGTGACGCCGGCCGAGCGCAGCTTCAGCAGATCCAGCGTCAGCGTCTGCAGCGCGATACTCGCACTCTCCAGCTGGTTCACGAGCACGCGGCGCCGCTCTAGCAGATCGTGAAGCGTGGCGCGCTGCCGCTCGAGCAGCGCGCTGCGCCGGTCGCGCTCCGCCGTGGCGGTCTCCCGACGCAGTCCCGCGATGCGCTCGTCCAGTGCGCCCAGCGAGCTGCCGCTCACGTCGGCGTCGAGCCGGTGCACCGTGGTGGCCAGCCCCGCCACGCGCTCCACCAGCGCGTTGACGGTCGGCATGATGTCGGGCAGCATCTCGCGTTCCGTAGGTCCCAGCTTCGCGAGAATCTCGGCCACGTGGGCGCGGTCGGCCGCCGCGCGCTTCACAGCCGCACCGTGCGCTCCCTGGAGCACTTCCGACGGTACCAGGCTGGCGGCCGGGTCGAGGGCGGCGCGGTTGGCTCCGGCTGCCGTGAGCCGGAGTCGCTGCCGCCAGCCCGGCCGGAGCGCCGCCACCGGGCTCACCCCGTCGGCCCACAGCCACCCCGCCCGCGCGACGACGTTGAGCACCGCGAACAGTGAGGGAAAGAAGAACACGGGAAAGGCGTGCGTTGCCACGCCGATCGCGAAGAACACAGGCACTAGGATCAGCACCGCGACGATGCTGCGCCGAAAGCCCACGACGCGCGCGGTGAGCTTCGCTGCGTCCGCACCCGCGTCGGGCACCGGCTCGCCCGCGCGCGGGGCGGGCAGCGGCACGCGCGCGCTCGCCCTCGCCTGTTCCTCGAGCATCCGGCGCTGCTCGCGCGCCCATCGCCGCCATGCGGCGCGGTCGAACCCGGCGGGCGGCAGCGGAAACATCGGCTGCGGTGCCGCCATCCCCGCCAGTTGCTCGCGCCCGCCGCTCACGGTCGCGGGAGGCAGCGGCTCGCGCGCCAGTACAGCCCCCGCGGCGACCGGCACCACGCCGTTGCCACGGTCCAGCAGTGCCTCGCGAAATCCCGCCGCATCGGGCCAGCGGTCCTCCGGCCGCTTGGCGAGCGCGCGATCGATCGCGAGCGCCAGGGCCGCCGGAATGTCCGGACGCAGCTCGGCCATGGGCCGGGGCAGCTCGGAGACGTGCTTCACCAGCATCGCGGGGGTGTTCGCCGCCGTGAAGGGCGTCTGTCCCGCGAGCATCTGGTAGCCGACGACGCCTAACGAATAGAGGTCGCTGCGCCCGTCCAGCTCGCGCTCGCCCAGGGCCTGCTCGGGCGACATGTAGGCAGGCGTGCCCACCGCGACCCCCGTGAGCGTGAGACGTGCGTCGCCGGCGGCGGCGCGGGCGATACCGAAGTCGGTCACCAGGGCGCGCCCGCTCCCGCGCTCCAGCAGAATGTTGTCGGGCTTGATGTCGCGATGCACCACCCCACGCCGGTGGGCATAGTCCAGCGCGTCGGCCACCTCCGCGAGCGTGCGGCGCGCCTGGTCCAGTTCCAGACGCCGCGAGCGGGCGAGCCGCGCCGCCAGGCTCTCGCCTTCCACCAGCGACATCACGAAGTAGACGATGCCCGCGCGTTCGTCCACGCCGTAGATCGGCACGATGTGCGGATGGCTGAGCTGTGCAGAGGTCTGCGCCTCGCGGAGAAAGCGCGTGCGCACGTCGGCGTTGAACGCGAGCTCCGGCGGCAGCACCTTGAGTGCCACGCGCCGATGCAGGCGGAGATCGAGGGCTCGATACACCACGGCCATCCCTCCGCGCCCAATCTCCCCCTCGATCAGGTACTGGTCGCCTACCGCGGCGATGGCGCGGTCCAGGAGATGGTCGGTCACAGCCGCGGTTACGGCCGCGCCGTGGAGCGCGCGGAGGAGGCGGAGGAGCGCTGGCCGATCCGTCCCATCTCGTCGGCCACGTACAGCGCCGTGTCGACGCTGTCGGCGAGTTGCAGGGCGTCGTTGGCGAGGGACGTGACATGCTGGTGCGTCTGGGCGCCTGCGCGAAGCCGCACCAGATCGAGTCGCATGTTCTGCAGAGCGATGGCGCACGTGTCCAGCTTGGCGGCGATCGCGTCGCGCCGTTGCGAGAGGTCCGCCAGCGCGCGACGCTGGCGCCGCAGGTGCGCCAGCCGGCGCACCCGCTCTTCGCTGGCTCCGTCTAGCGGGTTGGCCTCGCCTTCCAGCCGGTGGATCTCGTCCTCCACCGCCTGGGAGCCCCCCGGGGCGACGTTGCGCTCGAGATCATCCAGCGACAGCGCCATGGATTGTATTCGGTCGTGCAGTGCGCTGGCCGAGCGGAGCACGCCGGCGAGGCGCACGCGCTCGGAGGGCGGCATCGACTCGATCAGGCGCACGATCTCGTCGCGGTCGCTCGCCGCCTGGCGCAGCTTCGCGGCATATGATCCACCACCGCGGAGCCCGTTGGATGCGGTGGAACCGGTGATTGCACCGCCGGCGAGCACCCCGGCGGCCATCTCGCCGGCGCGGCCGCGAGTGCCGCGACGCGCGAGCCGCCGCATCCGCCGCTGCTCGCGCAGCCGACGGCGCTGCCGCGCATCGAACAGCGAACGTCCGCTGGTGACCGCCTCGTCCATCACATCGATCAGCTCGCGATCCCGGGGCTGGCGGAAGACGTCACGCCAATCATATCCGTCCGCCCAGAGCCTGGCATACTTGAACGCCATGTAGATGCTCCAGAGCACGGTGAGCCCGAAGAAATCGCTATCGCCCACGATCGACGCGATGATGATCACCGCATTGACAAACAGATACGGCGCCAGCTTCCGCCGGAATCGCTGAACGGGCTCCGCCTGCCAGCGCATCTGCTCCTCGAGGGTCGGCACGTACTCCTCGCCGGCGAGCGCCACCGCGCCCTCGGAAGTGGCGGTCGGCGATCCGCTGCCGCTGGTGCGCGACAACACGCCATTCTCCTCGTCGCGCCGCCCCCCGACCACCGGCAGGGTCCCGCTGTCGATGGCGGCCACGAGCGCCGAGGCGGACGGGAACCGGTTCGCCGGATCCTTCTCCAGAAGCATCATCACGGCGCGCGCGAGATCCTCGGGCACGTCGGCCCGTCGCTGCTGCACCGGCGTGGGCTGCTCGGAGATGTGCTTGACGAGCATGGCCGGCGTGCTGTTCGCCACGAAGGGGGGCTCACCGGTGAGCATCTGGTACGACACCACGCCCAACGAGTACAGGTCGCTGCGCCCATCCACGCTGCGTTCCCCCGCGGCCTGCTCGGGGGACATGTATGCCGGCGTGCCGATCGCCATGCCGGTGGCCGTGAGCCGGCTGTCCCCGTCGCTCACCGCGCGCGCGATACCGAAGTCAGTGACCATCGGCCGCCCCGTATCCGCGGCGATGATGATGTTGTCGGGCTTGATATCCCGATGCACCACGCCGCGTTCATGGGCGTAGGCGAGCGCGTCCGCGACGTCGCGGAGAATGCGACGTGTTTCGTCGACGGGCAGCACCCCCCGATCGTACAGCCGCTTGGCCAGGTTCTCCCCGTCCACGTAGGCCATCACGAAGAAGACCAGCGCCTCCGCCTCGTCCACCGTATAGATCGGGACGATGTTCGGATGGTTGAGCTGGGCGGCCGTCTCCGCCTCGCGCAGGAATCGGGTCTTGATCTCGCTGCGAAACGCAAGCTCCGGGGGAAGGAGCTTGATGGCGACGGTGCGTTTGAGACGCCTATCCTTCGCGCGGTACACGATGCCCATTCCTCCGCGCCCGATCTCGCAGTCCAGCTCGTAGTGCGCGCTCAGGACGCGCTCGACGTGCGCGCGAAGCTCGGTATCTGCGGAGGAGACTACTGGGTCGGGCACTCGAGGGGCTCGGGAAGCGACGCGGACGGCTCGGCTGACCGGGCGGAGATACGGCATTTTAGCACGCGGTCATGGATCTGGAAAGGAGACAATGGTTTGGGTCGCCGCCGCGCCTGCAGCCCCAGAGCTGCTCGATTGTCCTACTTGCCGCCGCGTCGGCAGGTGCACTACGTCGCTACGACCCCTTCTGGTTCCAAATCCCTGCCAGCATGGCTGGAATGGAAGGTGCGACTTGTGCCCTGATCCCGGTGAAGGAAGGCGGGCCGCGCCCCATCGGCGCCCGCTGCACGACATCGACAATCTCTCGAGGTTCAGTAACAATGGCCCAACGCCAGACTCTCCCTGTGCTCCCGCTGCGGGGCACGGTGATCTTTCCGGGACTTACTGCGCCCATCGCGGCGGGGCGACCGGGGACGCTGCGTGCGATCGAGGCCGCTCTGAAGGGCGAGCGCCTCGTCTTCGCCGTGGCGCAGCGCGACAACACGGACGAGCCCACACCGGACATTCTGTACTCGATGGGCGTGATCGCGCGCATCGGCCAGATCCAGCGTGGCCTGGGCGGCGTGCAGCTCCTGCTCCAGGGGGAGCAGCGAGCCACCGCTCTGCAGTACACGATGACCGAAGGCTATCTCAGCGCCGTCGTGATGCCCGTGGAAGAGATGAACCCGGTGAACGAGAGCGACTCCGCGTATGTCGCGCTCCACAAGGAGCTGCGCGAACGCGCAGCGGAGTTGGGCGAGCGCCGTGGATTGCCGGAAGAGGTGGTGCACCAGGTGCTCGACGCGGTGACGGATCCCGGCCGCTTTGCCGACCTGGTGGCCGGCTATATCGAACTCCCGCCGGCCGAGAAGCAGGGACTTCTGGAAACCCTGAGCGTCGAGGAGCGGCTACGGCGCGTGCTCGTGCATGTCCAGCGGCAGATCGGGCTACTCGAGATGCAGGAGGAGATCAAATCCCAGGTGCAGGAAGAGCTGGGTGAGCGCCAGCGCGAGATGTACCTGCGCGAGCAGATGAAGGCCATCCAGAAGGAGCTGGGCGAGGGCGACCAGGAGAAGGAGGTCCAGGAGCTGCGCGAGAAGCTCATGAAGCTGGAGCTGCCCCGGGACGCTCGTCAGGAAGTGGAGCGCGAGCTGGGGCGCCTGGAGCGCGCGGGGCGGGAGTCCATGGAAGCCCAGGTGATTCGCACGTATTTGGAGTGGGTTGCCGAGCTCCCGTGGAACAAGCGTTCCGACGACAACCTCGACCTGCAGCACGCGCAGGTGGTGCTCGACGAGGACCACTATGGACTCACGGACGTGAAGGATCGCGTGCTCGAGTTCCTGGCCGTGCGGCAGCTTCGTGCGCAGCAGCTGGCGGAGGAGGTGGAGAAGACGGGCGAGGTGCCGGCGGCCAAGATGAACGCCACGCGCGAAGACGCGACTCCGCAGCTCAACCAGCGCGATGACGAGCGCAAGATCACCGACGCACAGGAAGCGAAATCCCGGGCGATGGCCAAGGGACCCATCCTGCTCTTCGTCGGGCCTCCCGGCGTCGGCAAGACGTCCATCGCCAAGTCCATCGCGCGCTCGCTCGGACGCGAGTACGTGCGCGTGGCCCTGGGCGGCGCACGCGACGAGGCGGACATTCGCGGCCACCGGCGCACCTACGTGGGCGCCATGCCAGGCCGCATCGTTCAGGGGATGAAGCAGGCCGGGACGAAAAATCCGGTCTTCCTGCTGGACGAGGTGGACAAGCTGGGCGTGTCCTTTCAGGGCGACCCCGCGAGCGCGCTGCTCGAGGTTCTCGATCCGGCACAGAACGACAACTTCACCGACCATTACCTCGGGGTGCCGTTCGATCTGAGCGAGGTCCTGTTCGTCTGCACCGCCAATTTCATTCAGAACATTCCGGGGCCGCTGCTCGACCGTATGGAGGTGGTGGAGTTCGCGGGCTACACCGAGGCCGAGAAGGCAGAGATCGCGAAGCGCTATCTCATGCCGCGGCAGTTCGAGGAGTCGGGGCTCGGGGATAAGAACGTGCAGATGACCGACGAGGCGGTGACGATGGTCATCAGCAGCTACACGCGCGAGGCGGGCGTGCGGCAGCTGGAGCGGCAGATCGGTGCCGTGGCGCGCAAGATCGCGCGGCGGCTGGCCTCCGGCGATCGCGGGATGATCGAGGATGGCAAGATCGACGCAGCCGAGGTGCGCGAGCTGCTCGGCCGCCCCCGGGTGCACCCGGAGCATGCGGCCACTGAGAACGAGGTGGGCGTTGCCACGGGAATGTACTACACTCCCGCGGGCGGCGACATCATGTTCGTCGAGGCGGCCATCCGGCGCCTGTACGGCTATGGCCAGCGCTCCAGCGACGGCGAGAAGACGCAGGTCTCCGGGTGGGGGAACGTTTCGCTCATCCTGACGGGACAGCTGGGCGATGTGATGAAGGAGTCGGCCCGCGCGGCGCTCACCTATGCCGCCACCCACGCCTCCACGCTGCAGATTCCGGAAGAGCGCCTCGGCTCCATCGAGGTGCACATCCACGTCCCGGCCGGCGCAATCCCAAAGGACGGCCCCTCGGCCGGCACCACGATGGCCACCGCGCTTGTGAGCGCCATGTCGGGCCGTCCGGTGCGAAAAGACCTCGCGATGACCGGCGAGATCACTCTGCGCGGACGCGTGCTCCCGATCGGCGGCGTGAAGGAAAAGGTCCTGGGGGCGCATCGGGCCGGCATCAAGCACATCATTCTCCCGAAGGACAACGAGGCGGACATGGAGGACATCCCGGAAGACGTCCGCAGCCAGCTCAGCTTCCATTGCGTCGCGACGCTGGACGAGGTGTTCGAGATCGCGCTGCTTCCCAGCCCGCATCCAGAGCGGGCCGCCGCGCCGACGGAGATGGAAGAGGCGGAGGAGACTGCGGGGGCGGGCGTACACTAGCCCGCGCGCATCCCGGGCGCTCAGCCCTCCGAGCGCCCTCCCCGTCCGATCAGCCATGCCGACTCCGCGCGGTGTGCGGCATCGGAATGTGCGAGCGGTGCCAGCGGCCGCGCGGCCCAGCGCCGCGCGGCCGCGAGCGCAGCGGGGGCCGCCGCCTGGTTGTTCCGGACGCACCATTCCGCATGGGCCACCAGCAGCGACCCCGCATACGTGCGCGCCAGCGCGTAGGCGAACGCACGCGCGCCCGCCTGACGATATTCGGACGACTCGGCCGCCGCGGTCTCGGCGTGCCGCTCGATGCACTGCGCCGCGTCGGTGAGGCGCGCAACGGGTGCATCGAGCGCGTCCAGCCGGACGGCGCCGACCCGCTCGCGCACCTCCGCGAGCCACACCGCCAGCGCGTCGGCCTTCTCCACCGCACGGAGCACGTCCAGGCTCAGCACGTTCGTGGTGCCCTCCCAGATCGGCAGCACCTGCGCGTCCCGCAACAGCCGCGGCAGCGTGGTGTCCTCGATGTAACCGGCCCCGCCGAACGCCTCCAGCGCCTCGCTGGCCACCGCCACCGCCCGCTTGCCCGTGTACAGCTTGGCCACGGGTATGAGCAGGCGCAGAAGCGCCAGCTCCGCAGCCGTCGCCGTGCCGCACTCCTGACGCCCGAGCAGCTCCACCACGCGAAAGGTGAGGTGCAGCGCCGCCCGATGCTCCACCTCGAGCTTGGCGAGGGTCTCGGCGTGCAGCGGCTGGTCGATGAGTGGGCGCCCGAACGCCACGCGGCGCGTGGCGTAGTCGCGCGCCAGCGCGATGGCGCGGCGCATCCCCGCGACGGCGGCCACCGCGTTGTACACCCGCGTGATGTTGAACAGGGCCGAGATCTTCCGCACGCCATCGCCTGCCCCGCCCACCAGATGTCCTGGCATGTGGTCGAGCGTGAGCTCGGCCGTGGGCAGCGCGCGCGTGCCGAGCTTGTCCTTCAGCCGATTCACACAGACGCCGCGCAGCGCACCACTCGGGTCCCGCAGCTGCACCAGAAAGACGCTGAGCCCGCGGCTGCCCGCGGGCGCTCCGTCGATCCGGGCGAGGGTGATTGCCACCTGTGCGGTGGTCGCGGAGGTGAACCACTTGGTCCCCGAGAGGAGATACTCGCCAGGCGCATTCCCGGACGGGCATGCCGTCGTCGTCGTCGAGGCCACGTCGGAGCCGCCCGTGCGCTCAGTCATCCACTGCCCCGAGGTCCAGAAGCGATCGGACGTCCGGCTGGTGAGGTGCGCGAACACCGGGCGCGTGACCTCGTCAGGGTACAGCTCGAGCAGCCGCGCCGCACCATCCGTCATCGCCAGAGGGCAACTGTACGTCGCCGACGAGGGATGGTACAGATATAGCCGCGCGAGCTGATCGGTTCGTGAGTAGGCGCCGTGCGCGCGCTCGTAACCGATCGCGATGAGTCCCTCTTCGGCAGCGATGCGATCCAGCGCGCGCCAGGCGTCGCTCGTCACGATTTCGTCGACGCGCCGTCCCCAGGGATCGTAGGGCACATGCCGGGGTGGTTCCCGTTCCGCGGCCTCGCTCAGGGCGAGAAGCTCCGTCGCGGCGCGTGCGCCAAGTGTCCGGAGCTGAGGCTCGATCTCGGACCGGATCTCCGCGGGTAGCCGCCACTGCAGCCAGCCACGGAGCACCGCATCGTCCTCGAACTGATTCCCGAGGCGCGGGCCCTCCTGAAAAAAGTCGGACATCAGCTCCTCGATGCGTTCGGTGCCGCCGCTGCGATGCCGCCAGCCGCCGCCATCAGTAGAAGACGAGCGGCCCGAACTGGGGAAGTCGCCATGGATCCACCTTCAGCGGATCCGGCTCCGTGCCATCGAGAAAGTATTCCACATACCGGCGCTCCGGCGGCGTGGTGGAATCGGCCATGGCGCCCGTGTCGCGATCCAGCTCAGCGTAGAGCATGCCCGCAGGCGGCGCATCCCAACGGACCCCCGACACGGGCGAGCGGTGGCCACTGGCCGCGTAATAGCGGGCCATCATCTGGCCCCAGATCGGCGCGGCCAGCGACCCGCCAGCCGCGCCGCTCGCGATCGTCTCCGGACTGTCGAAGCCCAGCCACACGCCCGCCACCAGGTCCGGGGTGAGCCCGACGAACCAGACGTCGGCGTTGTCGTTGGTCGTTCCCGTCTTACCCGCCACCGGAATGCTGGCCGGCACCGCCTGCCGCGCCGCGACTCCCGTGCCGCGATCGGCGACGTCCTGCATCATACCACGGACGATGAACGCGACCCGCGGGTCGAGCACCGGCACGGGGGCCGACGGCGGCAGGCTGTAGATGATGTGGCCGGTCAGGTCCTCCACCCGCGTGATGAGCCGCGGCTGGACGACGCTGCCGAGATTCGCAAAGGCAGTGTAGGCAGTCACCAGCTCGATGGGGCGCAGCACGGATGCACCGATAGCGCTGGATGGATATGGCGCGAGAGGCGACTGAATCCCCAGCCGGAGGGCGAGCGCGGCGACGGAGTCCATGCCGACGCGCTCCCCGAGCTGTACCGCGACAGGATTTCGCGATTTCACAAGCGCCTCGTGCACCGTCATGGGCCCCAGGAACTGCCCGTCGGCATTGCCCGGCTGGTAAGTGCTGCCGTCGGGAAGCGGAATCGACAGCGCCGTGTCAGCCACGATGGCGTTCGCCGGAATGCCGTCCGCGATCGCCGCCGCATACACGATGGGCTTGATGGCCGATCCAGGTTGCCGTTGCGCGAACACGCGATCGAAGGGCGACGCGAAGTAGTCGCGCCCGCCCACGAGTGCGCGCACGTCACCGGTGGCCGGATCCATCGCGATCACAGCGCCCTGAAGATACACGGGGCGCCCTCTTCCGACGCTGCGGTACGTGGGGTGTTGATACCCCGGCCGCGCCTCCACTCGGGCCGTGCCCTGCACCAGCGCGGTCTGCGCCTCCCGCTGCAGCGCGGGATCGAGTGAGGTGTAGATCCGATAGCCGCCGTTCATTACCGCCAGCCCGGCACGCTGCGCCTCCCGGCGCACGGCATCCACGAAGTAGTGCGCCGGAGCGGACATTCCGGCATCGGGCACGACGATCACCGGCTCGCGTTTCGCGCGGCTGGCCACGTCGCGGGAGATGTAGCCCTGCGCGGCCATGAGCGTCAGCACGAGGTCGCGCCGCGCCTTCGCCCGGGCGGGATGGCGAACGGGATCGTAGCCCGGCGGGGACTTGGGAAGCGCCGCGAGCGTGGCGGCTTCGGCCAGCGTCAGATGCGCTGCTGGCTTGCCGAAGTAGTGCCGCGAGGCCGCTTCCACACCGAACCAGCCGTGGCCGAGATCAACCTCGTTGAGGTACGCTTCGAGGATCTGATCCTTGGTATAGTGCTTCTCCATCTCGCGCGCCGCGGCCTGCTCGCGCAGCTTCCTGGTGAGGGCGTCCACTCCGCTGCGCTGGCTGCGGTCGATGAGGTCGGGATGCATGTTCCCGACGAGCTGTTGGGTGATGGTGCTCGCGCCGCGACGGTCGCCGAGCAGGTTGTCCTTGATGGCGGCGGCGACGCCGATGAGATCCACGCCATCGTGCTGATAGAAGCGCTGATCCTCCACGGAGATGAACGCCTGCGGCAGATAGCGCGGCAGGGCGCGAAGGGCCACACTGGTGCGCCACTGCCGTCCGATCTCACCGATCAGGGAGCCGTCGCGCGCATACACGAGCGATGACTGCGCCGGCTGCACGATCTGCCAGGCCTCGCCCGTGCCGGCGGGCAGCGTACGCGCAGCCTGGGTGGAGTTCTGTGCCCGGCCCGCGTGCAACGGCAGCCAGGTGGCCGCCGCCACGAGGGCAAGCACGGCACGCGATCTGGAGTGCGTCGTGAACATTCGATGGATTCTACCCGGACAGCGTCTCAAAGATACAATTAAGACATGGCTCCCTTCGTCCATTTGGCCGTCGCGCAGTTCAAGCCCGACAAGGCCAACTACCGTGGCAACCTCGCGCATCTGCGCGATCTTTTCCGGGCGATCGACCAGCTGGCCCCCCGCCCCATGGTGCTGTGCCTGCCGGAAACTGCGCTCACGGGCTACTTCCTCGAGGGCGGCGTGCGCGACGAGGCCATGACCGCCGGTACGCTCGCCCGCGACCTGGATGCGTCATATCGCGAAGCGACTTCCGCGGCGCGACCGCTGGACGTGACGCTTGGGTTTTACGAGATCTGGAACAACAAGTTGTACAACAGCGCACTATACGCCACACTCGGCGAGGGGAGCATCGCCGACGGTCCCATCGTCCGGCACGTACACAGGAAGATGTTCCTGCCGACCTACGGGCTGTTCGACGAGGAACGCTTCGTCGAGCGGGGAGTGGAGATTCGGGCGTTCGATACCGCGTGGGGCCGCGCGGCGATGCTGGTCTGCGAGGATGCGTGGCACAGCATGACAGCGACGATCGCCGCGCTGGACGGGGCACAGGTGATCTTCGTGTGTTCGGCTCCGCCCGCGCGAGGCCCCTGGCCAGCCGACGGCGGCGTGCCCGGTCCGGCCAGCGTCGGCCGCTGGGAGCGGCTGGTGCGCGATATCGCGGACGAGCACGGGGTGTACCTCGTGCTGTCGAACCTGGTGGGCAGCGAGGGCGGGAAGCTCTTCCCGGGCTCGTCGGTGGTAGTGGGTCCCAAGGGCGATGTCCGTGGCCGCGGGCCGCTGTGGGAGGAAGCCGTCCTCTCCGCCAGCGCCGATCTGGCGGACGTGACCCGCTCCCGCGCCGACATGCCGCTGATAGCCGACCTTCAGATCATGGCGCCGCATCTGATGGCGAGCCTGGAAGCGGTTCGTGCGGCGCGGCCGGTGGAGCTGCGTTACGACCCGCCGGTGTGCACCGACGGGCACGCCGCCACCGCCTCGGCCGCGGGTGCACCCGACGGGCCGGGAAAGGCGTTCCCGGTGTTGCGCGTTGCGCCATCACTCCGCGAGGCGCCGCTGCCATTGGATATCGATCCCGCGCTGACCGAGGAATGGCTGGTGCATTTCATTCGCGAGGAGATGGCGCAGCGCCACTTCACCTGCGCCGTGGTGGGAATATCAGGCGGCGTGGACTCGGCAGTCACTGCCGCTCTCGCGGCGCGGGCGCTGGGCGCCTCCAACGTGCTCGGCGTCCGGATGCCGTATCGCACGTCCAGCCCGGAGAGCCTCGATCACGCACAGATGTTGATCGATTTTCTGGGCATTCGCTCGCGCACCATCGACATCACCCGGGCGGTGGACGGATATCTGGAGAACGAGCCCGATGCCGACCCGGGCCGGCGCGGGAACGTGATGGCGCGTACTCGGATGATCGCGCTGTTCGACCTTTCAGCGCGCCATCACGCCGTTCCGCTGGGCACCGGGAACAAGACGGAACGGCTGTTCGGGTACTTCACCTGGCATGCAGACGACTCGCCCCCCATCAATCCGCTGGGAGATCTGTTCAAGACGCAGGTGTGGACGCTGGCGCGCCACCTCGGCGTGCCGGAGGTGATCGTCAGCAAGCCGCCCACGGCGGATCTCATCGTCGGACAGACCGACGAGGGCGATTTCGGCATCAGCTACGCGCTGGCCGACGAGATCCTCAACTGGATCCTCGCCGGCTACACGCCCTCCGAACTCGTGGTGCGCGGTTTCGAGGATGCCGCGGTGGCGCTGGTGCAGAAGCGTCTGCAGAGCACCCACTGGAAGCGGCGCCTGCCGACGGTCGCGATGGTGAGCCCGACCGCGATCGGAGAGAGCTATCTGAGACCGGTCGACTACTAGGTGGATCTCGCGTGCTGGTGGGGGATTGGAGCGCGTACGATCATGCGGCGTAGGCAAGGCTCACGGCACGTCGCGCACAGCGCTTCAGGGTGCGGTGTACGGCGCGCGCGTAGAGCATGAAGTTGAGCCCTGCCCAGGGATACCGCCTGAAGAAGTCGGCGGGCAGCATGTCGCCCTTCAGGCGATTGCAGCGCCCACAGGCGGTCACGAGGTTGCCGGGGATGTGCATGCCGCCCCGGGCGAGCGGGAACACATGATCGATAGTCGCGAGGTCGAAATCGAGGGTGGCGGCGCAGTAGACGCAGCGGCGGCTGCAATCACGCATCATGGCGTGTTTGATCGCCCGCTTCTGTTGGCCGATGCGGGCCGGCACGGTCCGCTTGGCGCGGCGTGGGGAACGAGGA
Organism: Gemmatimonadaceae bacterium; assembly: GCA_035273185.1. Lineage (GTDB taxonomy): Bacteria > Gemmatimonadota > Gemmatimonadetes > Gemmatimonadales > Gemmatimonadaceae > AG2. Next base: position 10,858 of record DATEPM010000205.1, on the reverse strand, counting down.
AGACGGGGGAGTGAAACGTGGTGATAGTGTCGCCTTGACAATTTCACCTCGCGGAAAAGGCGACGCCCCGAGACGGGAAGGGTTCCCGTCGCGGGGCGTCGCGCCGATTTCACAGACTCGGCGTCGGAGGCTGGAGCACGCGTGCCGCTCTCGCGGCCGCTTCCTCTCGTCCGGTTGTCGTTCCCGAACCAGACCTGTAACGCTCATTCGCCTCCGGTCGGACCGCGGTCACGGAGCTCGGAGAGCTCGTCTGCCGCTCGCGTCGCTACAAATGCAGCGGATGTGCCACCCGCGCAAGAGGCAGACGGCTGTTACACGCCGCGCGTAACGCCTCCCTCGGCCGGCCACGGACTGTGATTCACGCCACGGCCCGCGGAACGTGCCGTTGCCCCTTCTTTCTGGACCGGGCGCGCGCGGTGCTCACGCGCACCGGATCGCGCGTGGTGGCGATGATGCGCGCCGCCATCGCGTCCAGGAGCGTGCGGTCGGGCATCTGCGAGCCACCGAAGGGGAGCGGGATGTCGAACCCGTCACCCTCCTGCCGGGGGATGAGATGCACATGGTAATGGAAGACATCCTGTCCCGCCGTCTTCCCGCTGTTCACCACGATGTTCATATCCTCGCACCGGGTCACCTTCCGGATGACCTGCGCCAGCCGCATCGAGACGTCGAACAGCTGGCGCGCCAGCTCCGGCGGAGTGTCGACGAGCGATTCGTAGTGTTGCTTCGGCACGACAAGCACGTGGCCGGCGTTCACCGGCTGAATGTCCATGAACGCGAGCGCGTCCGCGTCCTCATAGCAGATGGACACCTCTCCGGCCCCATGAATGAGGTCGCAGAACGGGCAGTGCACGTCGGCTTTCGGCATCGCGTCCTCACGGTGGGCTGGAACACTCAGGAACGCACGACCGGTGCCAGCGGAGCGGCCTAGCGCGGCTCCGCCATCCGACGCTCGTACACGGGCCGGCCACCCACCACGGTCATGATGATCTGCGCATCGCGGATGGTCTCCGGCGGGACACGCGTGAGGTCCCGATCGATCAGGACGAAATCCGCGAGCATGCCCTTCGCCAGGGTGCCCTTCTCCCTCTCCGCGTACTCGGCGTACGCCGCGCCGCTGGTGTAGGCGCGGAGCGCGTCCTCCACCGTGATCTTCTGCTCGGGGATCCAGCCATCGGCATGCGCCCCGTCCAGCGTGCGGCGCGTGACCGCGGCGTAGATCCCCTCCAGGGGCGTGGCCGGTGCCACGAACCAGTCGCTCCCGAACGCCAGCCGTACGTGCGCGTCGCGCAGCGACCGGAAGGCGTACGTCGTCCTGGCCCGCTCGTGGCCGATCACCTTCTCCGCCCACCGGCCGTCGTCGATGGCGTGGTACGGCTGCATGCTCGCGATCACCCCGAGCAGCGCCACGCGCGGAATGTCCGCGGGAGCAATGTGCTGCAGATGCTCGATGCGGAAACGGCGGTCCCGCGGCCCATCTTCCCGCTCCACGCGCTCGAAGATGTCGAGCTGCGTCCGAATCGCGCGATCCCCGATGGCGTGCACCATCACCTGCAGGCCCGCCTGGTCCGCGGCCGCGGTCCAGCGATAGAGATCCGCCGGCGTGTTCACGAACAGGCCGGTGTCGCTGGGAGCGTCGGCGAACGGCTGCAGCATCGCGGCCGTGTGGGAGCCGAGCGACCCATCCACGAATCCCTTCACGCCGCCGATGTGCAGCCAGGCATCGCCGCGCCCGCGGGCTCGCACGGTATCGCGCAGCTGCTCCCAGCTCGCCAGCGGCACCACGGCATAGATGCGCGTCGTCAGGCGTCCGGTATGCTGTGCGCGCTCGAAGGCCGCCAGGTCGGCCCACGAACCCATGTTGTGCACCGATGTCACCCCGTTCCCGGCGAGGTAGCGCATGGCGGCATCGATCGCGCGGTCCACGACCTCTGGCGGCGCGTCGGGGACCACACGATCGACCAGGGATTGCGCATTGTCCTTGAGCACCCCCGTGGGCTCGCCCGCGGCATCCCGCACGATGGTGCCGCCTTCCACGTCCGTCGTCCTGCGCGTAACCCCCGCCGCCCGCAGCGCCGCGGTGTTCGCGAGCGCCATGTGGCCGTCCAGCCGGTTGATCCACACCGGATTCTGCGGCGTCACCGAGTCGATCCAGGCGCGGCGCGGCAGCTCGCCGCCCCACTGCTCGTGATCCCAGTTGCCCTCCGTGATCCAGGCGCCCGGCGGCAGGGACTCCGCGTACGTCTTGATGCGACTCACGAACTCCGCGGGCGTGCGCGCATCGCGGAGCTGTACCGAGGAGAGTCCGAAACCGCCGCTGATGAAGTGCACGTGCGCGTCGATGAAGCCCGGCACGACCATCATGCCCCGCGCATCGATGACGCGCGTGCCGCCGGCCACCAACTTTCTGATCTCCGCGCTCGATCCCACGGCGACGATGCGCTCGCCGGCGGCGGCGAGCGCATCCGCCCACGGCCGGTGCGGGTCGCCCGTCCAGACGCGCGCATTCACAATGGCGAGCGAGGGTGCCGCCGCGGGGACCGAGCCGGGGGAGGGGCCCGAGGACGGCGGATGGGATGGCTGGCCGTGCATGGGACTGGCGATCAGGACGGCTGCGGCGAGAAGACGGACGAAGAGCGGCAAGGTCGGGACCTCGGGACGCGACACTGGGAACTCGAATCTGGCGCCCGCCCGCGCCCCGGGGCAACCCGCATCGCGCGTGGTTATGCGCGCGACGGCGTGCGCTTGACCGCGGAGCCGCGGGTGTGCACCATTCAGGCAGTGGGGAGTAGCCGGCCGGCGCCAGACGCCGGATCAGCCGATCGTCAGGACGGGGCGCGTCGCGCCCTCGGTCGGCCGGGGGGCGCGCGGCGTGAGCGCGTCTGAGGCGAGACCACTACGATACCGCTCGCGTATCGTAGTGGCCTCGCCTTTCGTGTTTCTGTCGTGGTTCACTTCGAAGCCAAAGGAATCCGTGGAGATCGCCACCAACATATGGTTCTGGGTCGCCTTCATCGGATTCGTTCTGGCGATGCTCGCGCTGGACCTCGGCGTCTTCCATCGCAAAGCGCATGCGGTTCGCCCGATGGAGGCAGCGGCGTGGACCACGGTGTGGGTCGCGCTCGCTCTCGTCTTTGCCGGTGGCCTCTACCTGATCTATGGCCACCACGTCGCGCTCACGTTCCTCACCGGATATGTAATCGAGGAATCGCTGAGCGTCGACAACATCTTCGTGATGGTGCTGATCTTCGAGTACTTCCGCGTGCCGGCGTTCTGCCAGCATCGCGTGCTCTTCTACGGCATCATCGGCGCGCTGGTGATGCGCGGCCTGTTCATCGGGCTGGGCGCGTTGCTGCTCGCCCGCTTTCACTGGGTGATCTACATCTTCGGCGCGATGCTCATCGCCACCGGCGTGCGCATGGCATTCAAGCACGATGAGGAGTTCGAGGGCGAGCGGAACCCGGTGGTCCGCTTCGTCCGGCGCTTCGTCCCGCTCACGGCGGACTTCCACGGCAAACGCTTCTTCGTGATCCAGGACGGCCGCTTCCTCGCCACGCCGCTCCTCTTGGTGCTGCTGCTGGTGGAGGCGACGGACCTCGTGTTCGCGGTGGATTCGATCCCCGCGATCTTCGGCGTCACGCGCGACCCCTTCATCGTCTTCACCTCGAACATCTTCGCCGTGCTCGGGCTGCGATCCCTGTACTTCCTGCTCGCGGCCGTGGTGAACCGGTTTCACCTTCTCAAATACGGCCTGGCGGTGATCCTGACGTTCGTCGGCCTGAAGATGATCGCAGAGCGGTTCGTGCACATCGACATCATGGTCTCGCTCCTGATCATCCTCGGCGTGTTGGCCGCCTCCATCGCGGGCTCGTTGATCTGGCCGCCCCGCGCGCGCGGGGGCAGCGCGCCGGCGGCCGAGCCGGCGGAGAAGACGGGATCGATCTTCGGGGAGCTGCCCGCGCGTCGGCGCAAGCGCGCGCAGTGACCGTCACCCGCGCCGCTCGAGGGCGTCGCGCACGTCCAGGAGGATCTCGAAATACAGCTGCTCGCGGCGGTAGGCGAAATCGAGCGTGGCCATCTGGGAGGCGTCGCCCGAGGCCTTGGCGCGCTCGAACGCCTCCCGGTACATCTCGTCCAGATTGGTCAGGATGCGCTCGCGGGAGCGTGACATGCGGATCTTCTCGAGGGCTTGAGGGGTCAGACGAGGCGGCGCGTCGTCGGGCTCGCCGGTGCTGGGGGCGACCTGCTCCAGGAGATAGCGCCGGGCCGCGTGCATCATCGTGCGGCGCGAGTGCAGAGGATTGTCCATGAAACGACGACGGATCTTCGAGCGCGACGGCTACCGGTGCGTGTATTGCGGATCACGGTTTCCCGCCGAGGAGCTGACGATCGACCACGTGCAGCCCCGGGTGCGCGGTGGCGACCGGTCGGATGGCAACTTAGTGACGGCCTGTGAGGCGTGCAACACGCTGAAGGGAGACCGCCGGCTGAGTGACTTTCTGCGCGAACAGGAGGTCGCGCGCGAGAATTTCTTTCGCCACGCGGTGCACGTGTGGCCCCGCATCCTGCGCACCCTGCGCGAGGAGCTGGCGCGCGCCCCGGTGGCGCGGAGCGACGGAAACGCCTCGCGAGGTTAGCACGCGAGGCGCCGCGCGTTGTTAGGCGTGGCGCACGGCTCAACGCTGGCCGCGCTGGCGCATCAGCTGCACCACGCGGCGGTCGTCGCGCGCGTGCGGCTCCAGCGTCCCGATCGCCTCCTGCTCGCTCGCGGCCTCGCAGCGCATCAGCGGGGGCGGAAATCCGCGCGCGGAGCGCGCGGTGCCCGCGCGCCGATCCACCTCGAGCACCGCGACCACGGGCCTCTCGCCTTCGTGGCTCGTGCGGCGGATGCGCACCTCCGGTCCGTGCGGCAGCAGGCGATGATACAGGATGGCGGTGGACACGGCAGCAAGCTGCACCGTCCGGCGCGGGCACGCAACGTGGCGCTGCCACCACCGTCCATCCATCTTCCATCCATGTTCGAGACGCTCACCACCGGCCGGCTGGCGCTCGTGACCGCGCAGCCGGATGGGTCGGGACCAGACCGCCCGCCGATCCTCTTCATTCCGGGGCTGTTCGCCGGCGCCTGGGTGTTCGACACCTTCCTCGGCTTCTTTGCCGAACGGGGGCACCCGGGATACGCCCTGAATCTGCGCGGCCGGGAGGGCAGCCCGCTCGCGCCCGGCGAGCGCCCCGGCCGCGTATCCGTTCGCGATTACGTCGCCGATGCCGACGAAGCCGCCGCCTGGATCGAGGCGCGAGCGAGCCGCCCGATCATCGTCGGCCACTCGATGGGCGGCCTCATCGCGCAACAGCTCGCGGCGGAGGGGCGCGCGCGTGCGGCGGTGCTGCTCTCCCCCGCTCCGCCGCGCGGCATCAGCGTCCTGTCTCGCGGACTGCTCGCGCGACAGTGGCGGTACCTCGGCAAACTGCTCCGCTCCCGTCCGCTCTTCCCGCGATGGGGCGACGCGCGGAAGCTGCTGCTCAATCGTGTTCCGGAGAAGGAGCAGCGCACCCAGTTCTCCCGGCTGGTGCCGGACAGCGGCCGTGCCGCACGCGAGCTGAGCCTCGGCGCGATCGCGATCAGCGCCGATCGCCTCCGGGAAAACGAGTGCCCGGTGCTGGTGGTCGCGAGCGACGAGGACCGGTTCATTCCGAGTCGCGTGGTGGAGCGCGTAGCCACCAGATACCGCGCACCACTCTTCCTCGCCCGCGGACACGGCCATCTCCTGATGCAGGAGCCCGGATGGCAGGAGACCGCGGCCTTCATCGAGGACTGGCTGGAGCGGCACGTGGACCGCGACTAGCGCGGCCGCGGGCGAGCCCGGACCGTTCTGGAACCGGCAGGGCGCGCGGAATTCTTGAACCGACCGTTAGCTTCCGAACGAGACCGACGCCGGATGCATTCTTCTCTACGAGAGGAGGAAACAAGACATGGCGACGAACACCGCGGAGCACGCGCCTCTCGACAGCGCCGTCGCGCAGAAAGGGTACGCCCGGCCCGAGGTGCTGGTGAGCACGGCGTGGCTGGCAAAGCACCTGGGGGATCCGGACATCCGGATTCTGGAGAGCGACGAGGACGTGCTGCTGTACGAGACCGGACACATCCCGGGCGCGCAGAAGGTGGACTGGCACGCCGATCTGAACGACCCGGTGGTGCGCGACTATGTGGGCCGGGCGCAGTTCCAGGCGCTGTTGCGCCGGCTGGGCATCGACGAGAACACCACCGTGGTGTTCTACGGCGACAAAAACAACTGGTGGGCGGCCTACGCATTCTGGGTCTTTCAGCTCTTTGGGTTCAGTAATGCCAGGCTGCTGGACGGCGGGCGCACGAAGTGGGAAGCCGAAGGGCGCGAGATGACCACCGATGTGCCGCGATTCGCTCCCAGTGGCTACCTGGCGCCGGAGCGCTCGGACGCGAGGATTCGCGCGATGATGGAGGACGTGCGCCACCACCTCGCCCGTCACGGCGCGCTGGTGGACGTCCGCTCGCCCGATGAGTATACGGGTAAGAAGCTGCACATGGCCGAATACCCGCAGGAGGGCGCCATGCGCGGCGGCCACATCCCCACCGCGCGAAACGTCCCCTGGTCCCGCGCCGCCAATGCGGATGGCACCTTCAAGAACACCGACGAGCTGCGCGCGATCTACGAGCGCGAGCAGGGGCTCTCGCCGGAAGACGACGTCATCGCGTACTGTCGCATCGGGGAGCGCTCCAGCCACACCTGGTTCGTGCTCCAGTACCTGCTTGGCTATCCGCGAGTGCGCAACTATGACGGGTCCTGGACGGAGTGGGGGAACGCCGTGCGCGCTCCGATCGAGCGATGAGTGCGCCGACCGCCAGCCCGTCCGCCACTCCTACGGTCGCCGTGCGCGCCGTCTGGCGCGGCGAGCGGCGCTTCGACACCGGGCCTGCGGGGCGCACCGTCGTCCTCGACGGTGACTCGCGGGTCGCTCCGGGCCCGGTCGAGATGCTCGCCGGCGCGCTGGCCACCTGCGCGGGTATCGACGTCGTTGACATTCTGGCCAAGCGGCGCACACCGGTGGAACACTTCGCCGTCGAGGTGACGGCGGAGCGCCGTGCCGAACCGCCGCGCCGACTACAGCGGGTCCTCCTAGAGTTCAGCATCGACGGCTCCGGCATCGAGCTGGCGCAGGCCCAGCGTGCGGTTCACCTCTCGTTCGAGAAATACTGCTCGGTGGCCGCATCGCTCGCGGCCGACATCTCGGTCACGGCGCGAATCACCCTGAACGGCCGGCGCTCCGAGGAGATGCCGCTCGAGATCTGGACGGCCGCCAGGGCGCGCTGAGCCGGACCGCCGGTCTGGCGCGCGGTTGCGGTCCGGGGGGGGACGGCGCTGCTGGCGTCGGCACGTTCCAGCCGCGATGTTGGGACGCTGCGCACGCCCCTCTCTCCGCCCCCCACCGCCGCCAACTGCCCAGCCGTTCATGAGCGCGAGGAACACTCACGCATCCTCCCTTCCCCGGCCCGCTCTCGAGCACCGCCTCGCGTCGGCAGTCTCCACCATGGAGCTCGCCAGTGGGGCACCTGTCGACCGAGGTGCGGAACGGCGGGCGTTCGCGGAACAGCAGAGGCGCGCGGAGCTGCTGGCGCACATCGCCGGTTGCGGAATCTGCCGCGTGAACGTCGACGGCCAGCTCGTCGGCGCCGATTCCGTGATCGCCGCCATGCTGCAGTGCACCCCGGGGGACCCGTTGCTCTGCGGCAGCCTGGCCGCGCTGCACATCAGTACCGAAGAGTGGCTGCAGTTCACTAGAGCGATCGCGGCGGCGGAGGTGGTCGAAGGTGTGGAGACGCAGTGGCGGCGGCTGGACAGCACCATCTGTCCGGTGCGCATCTCCGCGCATGCCATTCGGGATGGAGCCGGCCACATCGAGGGCCATGAATTGCTCGTGGAGGACAGGACCCTGCAGCGCCAGCGCGATGTCGAACGGCGGCGCAGCGAGCGGCTGGCGGGGCTCGGCGCCGCACTTGCCGGGGTCGCGCACGAGCTGAACAATCCACTGACCTCGATCATCGGTTTCGTTCAGCTCCTGCTTTCGAAACCCGGCGCGAAGGACGTCGCAGCGCTCGAGACTGTTCAGCGCGAAGCGTCCCGGTCGGCGAAGATCGTTCGCGACCTGCTCGCCCTCGCCAGCCGGCGCGAGACGGACCGACGGGTACCGGTGCGGCTCAACGAGGTGGTGACCTACGTCCTCCGCACGCGCCAGTATGCTCAGCTTCTGCACGGCGTGAACTGCACGCTGGAGCTGGACCCCGATCTCCCCCGCGTGGCCGGCGACCGCGGCCAGCTGGAGCAGCTTGTCCTCAATCTCGTGAGCAATGCCGAACACGCCCTGCACGCGGCCAGCGGCTCGATGCCCGGTTCGGGGTGCCTCTCGATTCGCACGCGCGGCGAGGCCGACTGGGTCGTGCTCGAAGTGGAGGACAACGGCGCCGGCATTCCCGAGGATGTCCGGATGCGCATCTGGGAGCCCTTCTGGACCACCCGGTCCGGATCGGGCACTGGACTGGGCCTGACGGTCGTCCAGTCCATTGTCGCCGATCATGGTGGGCAGATCGAGCTGGCGCCGCGCACCACCGCGAACCAGCGGACATGCTTCGTCGTCCGCCTGCCGGCGCTCACACGCGAGCCACGAGAGGCGAGCCACGGGGATACGCGCCCGGTCATGGACGTGCTGGTGGCCGACGCGTGCGTGGAGGAGCGCAGCTTCCTGACGCGGCTGCTCTCAGCGCGCGGGCACGCGGTCCTTACGGCGGCGAGCACGCGCGAGGCGGTGCGCCTGGCGGGGCGCATGCACTTCGACGCTGTGATCTGCAGCGCGCAGATTGCCGGAGACGGCCAAACGCTGGCCGCCCTGCGCGAGGTGCCCGTGGAGGCTACGGGGAGGCGCGGCGTGCCGCCACGGATCATCGTTGCGGCGGGTGATGCGGACTCCACCGCGCGGCTCCCCCTGCCCCTGCCTCCGGGGACGGCGATCGTGCTGCACCCCTTCGACGTGAACGAGCTGCTCGTGCTCCTCGAAGAAAGTTGAACAGCCGGGGAGGAAACTGCACAGGCGGTGCAAGCCGACGCGGGAGAGTTGCTCGGGGGACGCGTCGTACTCACAGCCGCCTGACAGTCCTTCGTGCGTACAGACCCCGGGTGGCCGTCAGCGGTCACATGATGGCGCAGGTCGGCGCGAGCGCGTGCCGGCTCCTGTTGAATGTTCGGCTGATGTGGCCATCCTCAGTCGATCATTCGTAGCGATCGCTACTCGCACGCCAAATCGTCTTGACTGCGGTTGTCTCAGCGAATATCACTCAGGCGCGTTCGACGACGGCGCGACACGGATGGTCCTTGTATCCCGCTCACATGCTCGATCCCACTGACCGCCAGATAGTCGCCCTGCTGCAGGCCGAGGCGCGAATGTCCAACGCGGAGATCGCCCGGCGGCTGAACATGGCGCCCTCGGCCATCTTCGACCGCATCCGGAAGCTCGAGGAGCGCGGCATCGTCACCGGTTACGAGGCGCGACTCGATGCGCGCGCGCTGGGGCTCGGCCTCACGGCTTTCATCTTCGTGCGCGGCGACGATGGCGTGGGTGACACGCGCACGGGTGCGCTGCTCGCCGGAATTCCCGCCGTGCAGGAGGTGCACCACGTGGCTGGCGAGGATTGCTATCTGGTGAAGGTGCGCGTCGCCGACACCGACGCACTCGCGGTGCTGCTGCGCGACCGCATCGGCGCGATCCCATCCGTACGATCCACCCGCACCACGATCGCGCTGGGCACGGTGAAGGAGACCTACCAACTCCCACTCGGGAATGGGGCCGCGGCCCCGGTGGCGGCAAGGTCGGCCGCGCGGATCGCGAGCGGCCGATGAGCACTTCCGTATCGGTGCGCGCGGGCGAGCCGCGCGGCCGGGTGCTCGTGGCGTTCGCGGCCGTGTACGTCGTGTGGGGGTCGACGTATCTGGCCATTCACTATGGTGTGCAGACCATCCCGCCTTTCCTGTTGGGCGGCGTACGCTTCCTGCTCGCCGGTGTGCTGCTCTTCGCGTGGGCGCGCCTGCGTGGCAGCCCGGTCCCCAGCCGGCCGGAGTGGCGCGCCGCCGCGATGTCTGGGTTGCTCATGCTTCTGGGGGGCAACGGCGCCGTGGTGTGGTCGGAGCAGCACATCGCCTCGGGAACCGTGGCGCTCATCGTCGCCGGTGTGCCGCTGTGGATGGTGTTGCTCGAGTGGCTCCGGCCCGGCGGCGGCGAGCGCCCGCGGCCGTTGGTCTTCGCGGGGCTGGGGCTCGGGCTGGCCGGCCTGGTGCTGCTCATCGGGCCGGATGCGCTGGCGCATCACGCATCCGGGGAGTCGCTGGGCTCGGGTGCGCTGCTCGTACCCGTGATCGGCTCGTTCTTCTGGGCGGCCGGCTCACTGTACAGCCGGCATGGCGCCCGACCCCCGTCGAGCGTGCTGGCGACCGGTATCCAGATGCTCGCGGGCGGCGTTGCCTTCCTGGCCGCCAGCGTGGCCGCGGGGGAGCCCACGCACTTCCACCCGGGTGCGGTCTCGCTGGTCTCCATGCTCGGGCTGCTGTATCTGGTCGCCTTCGGCTCGCTCGTCGGGTTCACCGCGTACATCTACCTGCTGCGCGCCTCCTCGCCGGCCCGGGTGTCGACATATGCGTACGTGAATCCCGTGGTCGCCGTGCTCCTGGGCTGGGCCGTGGCCGGTGAGCCGATCAGCGGCCGGACCATTGCGGCGGCTGCCGTGATTCTCGCGGGTGTCGCACTCATCACCAATGGCTCGGGTAGGCGCCGGCGG
>DATEPM010000204.1:0-21158 GCA_035273185.1 Gemmatimonadaceae bacterium | reverse complement strand
GCGCCGGCGCGCCAACATCCCGCGCAGCAGCCCGCCGTGCTCCTGCTCCAGCGCGACCAGCTGTGGAAAGGTCGCCAGGATGCTCAAGCGCGCGCCATCGCCCGCATAGATGCCGCTCAACAGCGGCTCGACCAGCCGCTCGTACGACTCGCGGCCGAGGCGGCGCACCACGAAGCCCTCCACCGTCTCGTCGGCGGGGGTGCGGCGCGCTGGCAAGAGATACTCGAGTGCCACGCGCAGCTTCGCCGCCGGGGACAGCAGGGGTGTGCGCACAAACGGAGCGAGCCGCGATGCCACCAGGCCGCTCATCCCCTCCGGGACGCGACGCAGCCTGCCGCGGTCGAGAATGTACGAGCCCCGCACGGACGGCGGCGTCTCGATGAGCCGATCGGCGATGCCGAGCTGCTCGCAGAGCGCCATGCCGGCCGGCTTGGACGCGAGCATGACGTCCGGGCCCGCCTCCATGACGAAGCCGTCCGCATGATCGGTGCGAATCAGGCCGCCGAGCCGCGGCGCCGCCTCGAGCAGGGTGACGCGGAGCGGCCCACCCGGCTGCACGCTCCGGGACAACCGCTCCAGGGCGGCGAGACCCGTGATGCCGCCGCCGATGATGATGACGTGCTGCGCCATTCGCTCAAGATACTGCACACCGCGCCCGGAAAGCAGCGCGGCATCGTGCCAGACGGGTGCTCCGCGGCGGACTACATGGCGCCGGCCACATCCTCAGGTGCCCAACCAGTAGCTCACCTTCAACTGGAAGATGTTCACCGGCCGGTCGCGGAAGAGCAGCGCCCGATCGCGTGCGAGGTCGAAGGTGCCGAGGGCGTCCGAACCGGAGCGGGACTGCTGCCAGACGAGGAAGAGCGTGGATCCGGGCCGATACTCCCAGCGCAGCACCGCGTCGCCACGTAGCGAGCGGTCGGAGAAGTCGGGATTGTCGATCGAGAACGTGCGGGCAGGCCCCGCGCCATCGGGATCGATGGTATAGCTCACCAACGCGCCCGTAGAATCGCGCACGGGGCTGATGCTGCCGGCGTCGCGGCCATAGCGCAGCCGCGCCAGGGTGCGCGGTGCGACGAACTCGCCGAAGTCGTAGTAGCGGCCGCTCGCGAAGAAGGGCTGCACGTACATCTCCAGCGAGAGCGTCGGAGAGAAGGTGACATTCAGGCGCGTGTCCAGCGAGAGCGAGGTCTGATCGATGTTCGAGAAGACATAGCGGCTGCCGCCGAAGTCGCTCGCGGTCGGATCGCCGATCGTCGCGACGTACTGTGGCCCGCGGCTGCGCTGGAAGGTTGGCGTGAAGTCGACGTTGGCGTTCGGGCCAAGCTTGATGGTCGCACTGGGAAAGAGGTTCAGCACCTCGTTCAGGGCACCGACGCCGGTGGCCCATTCTCCGTTGATGCCCAGCACCACCCGCTTCCGGTTGTCGCCGGTGAGCCCGAATCCCAGGTCATTGAACCCGGGCCGCTGCACGACGGGGCCGCCGCGCGTCGCGCGATCGTCGTACACCACCGGATGATGGATCGCGAAGCTTCGCCAGTTCCAGTAATTGGGAAACTGCATCCCATAGAAGACCTGCCCCTGCAGATCGTTGCGGACTCCCTCGTAATTGAACTGCTGCTGGCCCCCGGCGATCATGATGATGTTCCGATACCAGGTGCCGGGCACGGTCCACTGGCGCGCGAGGTTGCCGCTCATCCAGTAGTAATCCGCGCGGTCCAGGTACGCGAGATCGTTCACCTCGAACCCGGGGCTGCGCACGTTCTGCGACGCCTCCCAGAGCCAGTTCCCCGCGTCCTTGGCCAGGCGCGCGTACGCACCGTAGCCGCGCAGCGCCGTGGCGGTGGTGTCGTAGCCGGTACGGAACAGCCCATCGCCCGTCTCGCGCCGGTCCGGCCGCTGAAAATAGTGCGCGCTGGACTGCATCGTTCGCGCGATGGCGGCCGGGGAGCCGCCGACATCGGACAGCACCACCGACGAGCGCAGCGAGTAGCGCTGGTCGTGCCAGAAGTGGATGAGGTCCACGCCCGCCGCCTCCGCGTGCCCGCGCAGCGAATCCTGCAGGAGCGGGTCCTGCAGCCGCCGCGCCGTGGAGGTCAGGATCCCGCCGACGACCGTGTTGCCGCCGTTGAAGTCCCGCTTCACGCGGCCCACGAAGTAGTTCGAGAGGGGCTCCACGGGCTGCTCCACGGTGGGCCCCGCGATGCTCGTGACGTAGCGCGCCACCTCGCGATTGGTGACGGCATCCAGCAGACCGACGGTGTACCCGTTGTACGTGCGCCCCGTGATCTTCGCCGCTCCCAGGATCGTCGACGCGTCGGGGACATCATCGTACTTTGCGATATCGTCCACGTAGTTGGCGAGCTGCGGGCGCCGGCCGATGCGCCGGGAGTAGAACACGCCCAGACTCGACACGTTGCTGCAGAAGTAGCAGTTGAAGCTGCCGAAGTCGAACGTGCCGGCGCCAGCGACGAAAAACGGGCGCTTCTCCGGAAAGAACGTCTCGAAGGCGGAGAGGTTCACCACCGCGGGGTCAGCCTCCACCTGGCCGAAGTCCGGATTGATCGTCGCGTCGAGCGTGAGATTCGACGTGAGCAGGTAGCGCAGGTCCGCGCCGGCGCGGTAGCTCACCGCCGAGGTCGAGTGGAACGGATCACCCGCATCAGCGGCTGCGAATCGGTCACCCGTGAGGAGGTACGGCAGCAGCTCCAGCGAGCGCGGATGGCGCTCCACCTGGATCCCGCTCAGGGTGCCGTACTTGATCGGTCCGCCTGCCTCGGAATGCCGCCAGAACGCCCACTCATCCCACTCGTTCAGCCGGTCCACGAACCGCTCGATCTGCAGTCCCCAGCTCTGCTTCGGGGCGCGCGCGAAGCGCAGCTGCGAAAATGGAATGCGCAGCTCCGCCGTCCACCCCAGCGAATCGATCTGGGCCGCGCCCACCCACACGGGGTCCCAGGCCGGATCCAGGCCGCTGCCGCCGATGCTGATCGCGTCGCCCTTCACGCCCAGCGGATTGATCAGAAAATCAGATTCCCCCAGCCGGTCGTGATAGGTGTCCAGGTGCACCACGAGCAGGTCCGACGTCACCGAGGGCGCGCCGGTGCCGTTGTTCCCCTGAACCGTGAGGAGCTGGTCGCGCCGCGCAAGGCGGCCGTGCACCCCGGCGCGCCCGAGCGCGTCGTACATGCGCGCGCCGATGTACACCGCGTCGTCGTCATACAGGATGCGAACCTCGGTGCGCTGCGATGCGGGAGCGCCTTCCGTTGGCTGCGTCTGCCGGAAGTGCGTGATGGGGATGGCTCGCGCCCAGGCCGGCTCGTCCAGGCGGCCATCCACTCGAACATCGCCCACCAGTCGCGACGCGACGGCCGTGAGCCCGACGTTTTCCGACGCGGGCGTGGCGGCCTGCGCGTGCAGCCGCGCCATGGGCGCACAGCAACAGAGCACCGCCGCCGCCGTGCCAGCTCGAAGAGCCATCGATCCTGACCGGGCACCTGATGATGATGAGGTTCAACCCACCGGATTGGATACCGGCATCGCCCCGCGCGTTGGCGCGGCGGCGTCACTCACACAACGGCATCAGAAGGCTTCCGGTGTCAGAAATCGTTCCGATCGGCGGAGAGCCTCAGTCCGCTCGCATCGAGACCGCGGGGTCCACGGCGACGGCGCGCCGGGTGGGAACGATGCACGCCAGCAGCGCGATCACCAGCAGCAGCAGCGTGCCCGTCGCGAAGGAGATCGGATCCGACTGCTCGACGCCGTACAGCATCTTCTGGATGAGGCGCGTGGCCCAGTGCGCGCCCACCAGGCCGATGACGATGCCAGTGGCCGCGAGCAGCGCCCCCTCTAACAGGACGAGCCGCGCAATGTTGCGGCGGGTGGCACCGAGCGCGATGCGTATGCCGATCTCGCGCGTGCGCTGCGCGACCGCGTAGGCGAGGACGCCGTAGAGCCCCACCGCCGCCAGCACCAGGGCGAGTGCCGTAAACACGGTGAGCAGGAGCATCGTGAACCGCGGGCCTGCGATGCTGCTCTGCATCCACATCTCCACGTCGACTACATCCGGCGGGGCCAGATACCGGTCGGTCGTCTGAACCAGCTCGCGGAGCGCGGCAAGCCGCGCTGCCCCCGGGGCGGCTCGGACGAGGAGCAGCGGATGGCTATCGTAGCTCACCGGAGCATACAGCATCGGCGCGCTCGCCTCGGTGGTGAGGCCGCCCATCTGTGCGTCCGCGGCCACGCCGACTACCGTGAGCCAGTCTCCCTGGCCATTGAAGGCGACTCGCAGCCGGTGGCCGAGCGCGGAGCCGCCAGGCCAGAATTTCCGCGCCAGCCCCTCGTTCACGATCACCTGATGCGCGGCCTCGGAGGTGTCGGTGAACGTGGTGCCCTGCACCAGCCGGATCTCCATCAGGCGAAAGAAGTCCGGCTGCACGCCAGCATAGTCTATGAATCCGGTGGTGCCCGCTGGCGGATCAGCATCGCCTTCCCGCTGCAGGGCGCCGATGAGAAAGTATCGAGTGGGCGGCACGCCGGAGGCCAGCGCCACGCCGCGCACGCCCGGAATCCCGCGCGCGCGCCGGGCCAGCTCGGTGTAGAAGGCGCGCCGCGCCGCCGGCGTCGGGTATCGCGCCTCCGTTATCGAAGGCTGAACAGCATAGAGCCCGGCCGCCTGGAAGCCGGGATCCGTCCGTTGCAGATGCACGACGCTGCGCACGAGCAGGGTGGCGCCCACCAGCAGCACCGCGGAGAGCGCCATCTCGCTGACGACGAGCAGCGACCGAAACCGCCCGCGGCCGCGTGCGTGCGACGTGGTGAGCGCGCCGGCCTTGAGCACGTCCTGCGGCGCGTGGCGCGCCGCGTCGAACGCCCCGATCACGCCGAACGCGATACCGGTGATGGCGGCGATGCCCACGGTGAGCAGCAGAGTGGTGATGTCCAGATGCGCGACCCGGAGCTCGGAGAGTCCCGCCGGGCGCAGCGCCACGAGTGCGCGCAGTCCAGCCCAGCCGAGCGCCACGCCGCCCACACAGCCGGCCGCCGCAAGCACGCAGCTTTCGGTGAGCAGCTGCCGGAAGAGCCGCACGCCACCGGCACCGAGCGCCGCACGGATGGCCAGCTCGCGCTGCCGCGTGGCCGCGCGCGCGAGGAGCAGGTGCGCCACGTTCGCGCACGCGATGAGCAGCACCAGCCCCACGGCGGCCATCAGCAGCACCAGCGAGTCATGGAAGCTCACCATCTCCCTGGGAGCGGCGAGCCGGGTCGTGAACGGGGCGTCGGACTTGTCAGCCTCGTCGCTCCGCACCGCGATGGAGTCCAGCTCGGCCTGCGCGCGCGCGCGGGAAACGCCGGGGCGCAATCGGCCGATCGTGTACAGGCCGATCGTCTTCGCGCGCAGGTCCAATGGCAGCCAGATGTCGGTCGGGTTCTCCGTGATCCGTGGCAGCTGGAGCGCGGCGGGCAGCACGCCAATCACCGTGTACAGACTGTCGTCCAGCATCAGCGTCGTGCCGATCACCCGAGGATCGCTTCCGAAGCGTCCGCGCCAGAGCGGCTCCGACAGGAGCGCCACCCGCCCCCCGCTCGCCACGTCCTCGCTCGAGAACGGACGTCCGATCAGCGGCCGCTGGCCCGCAAAGCGCGGGAAGCCCGGGAGGACCAGTGCCGCGTGAAGTGTCGCGGGCGTGCCGCCGGTCCGCAGCGCGAGATCCGTCGTGCGATAGCTCTCGATATCCTCGAACGAGTGGGCATCGCTGCGCCAGGCCTTCACGAGGGATGAGCGCGGCGAGACCATCACCCGCATGCCCGTGGTGTTGCCCTGGTTGGGCTGCTGAAAGATGATCGCGATGCGATCGGCAGCTGGATACGGGAGGGCGTGCAGGAGAAGGCTGCTCACGACGCTGAACACCGCCGTGTTCGCACCGATCCCGAGCGCCAAGGTCGACACCGCGACCGCCGTCCATCCCCGCTGGCGGCCGAGCGTGCGAAGCGCGAAGCGCACATCCTGCACGAACGCATCCACGACTTGGGCGCGGGCCATACGTCGTTCCCTCCGGATGGTGATGGTGAGGCACTCGCCGCGTGCCGCGCGCAGGTCGCCCAGGCGGCGCAGCACGGCATCGCGCGCTGCGGCCTCGCTCAGACCGCGTGCCACGTGATCACGCACGCGCATCTCGAAGTGGAAGCGCAGCTCGTCCTCCACATCGGCAACGGCCCGCGGGCCCCAGAAGCGCAGATAGCGGCGCCAGACGGCGGCGCGGCGCGCGCCGGGGATGGACGTCTGCTGCGGATCGCCCATGCGAATCGCTCAGGCGGTGCGGGGCGCGGCGGGCGCCGTCTTCAGCACCTTGGACACGGCCACGGCGAAGCGCGCCCAGTAATCGTGCGACGTCGCGAGCTGCTTCTTCCCCGCCGCCGTGAGGCGGTAGAACTTCGCGCGGCGGTTGTGCTCCGTCACCCCCCACTCCGCCACGACGAGCCCCCGCTCCTCCAGCTTGTGCAGCGCGGGATACAGGGAGCCCTCCTCCACCTGCAGCACGTCATCCGTGCACTGTTCGATCCAGCGCGCGATCCCATATCCATGCGCCGGCGCCCAGGACAGGGTCTTGAGGATCATGAGATCCAGCGTACCGCGCAGGAAGTCGATCTGTGGGGCGGCCGGCATGGGATGGAGGATAGGGGGACGCTGTACCTAGGCTGCCGATGTATATACCTCGGATTCCTAGGTTACGCAAGAACTCCCCACTCCCACGCCGTCAGGTTCACCCCGCGGGCGGCGCCACGTCCACGCCCCTGCCCCTGCCCTCCGCCCCCTGGCTTCGCCCACTATTTCAGCCGCAGCACCGCCCGCGGGCTCGCCCGCCCCACCCGGTCGATGGCCGTCACCGAGACCGCGTCGGGCGTGGTCGTGCCGTCCGAGAGCGCGATCTTGCGCGTCGAAGCGGGGAGCACCGACGTGGACCAGTGTCCGTGATCATCGCGCACCTGCACCACCCAGAGCGCCACGCTCGTGGTGTCACCGGGGGCGAACCGGAGTACGGGGCCGTCGTCGTCGCCGCGATCCGCGATCTGCGCCAGCGGCAACGTGGGCGCCTGTCCCGGAAGCCAGGGCATCTCGGGCACCAGCGCGGGCTGTCGATAGCTCTCCGCCTCCAACCGGTCGCCCAACGTGCCGGAGCCGGGCCCCGCGTTCGCGATCAGCGATCCGATGCGGAAGTGGATGTGGCCGTTCGCCTCCATCGTGCCCTCGCGCACGAAGCGCAGCGTCGCGATCTGCCGCGGGATCTCGTCCAGCGCCCAGGGCGAGGGCCCCACCGCGCCCGCGGTGTACAGCCCCGGCCACACGTGCCTTCCCAGCGGGTTTTGCGAGCGCCACCACGCGTCCAGCGCGCGAAAGCGATTCTGCGCGCCGTCGATGGGCCAGTAGAGCTGCGGGGCGAGATAGTCCACCCAGCCCTCGCGCAGCCACTTGCGGGTGTCCGCGTAGATCTCGCGGTATGAATCCAGGCCGTCTACCCCGGCGGGCGACCCCGGCCGCCAGATGCCGAAGGGGCTGATACCCACCGCCAGCCACGGCTTCTCCGCGTGCACGCTGTCGTACAGCGCGTGCACGAAGTCGTCGATGTTGTGTCGTCGCCAGGCCGCGCGGTCGGTCCAGTGCGCGCGCCGGCCGTACTTCGCCCACGAGGCGGCGTCGGGAAAGTCCAGCTCGCGCGTCACCTTTACCGTGTGCCGGTGCCTGCCCCGGCCCACCCGGCGATACGTCGTCCGCGTCTCACGATAGGGATAGAAGAAATCGTCCAGGTGCACGCCATCGATGTCGTAGCGCTGCACCACGTCGAGAATGGTCTTGATGACGAACTGGCGCGCCTCCGGAATGCCGGGATCGATCCACTGCTGCGAGCCGTAGCGCCGCACCCAGCTCGGATGCTGGCGCGTGACGTGGTTCTTCGCCGCACGGATGCCGCCGTCCAGCGATGCGCGGAAGGGATTGAACCAGGCGTGCACCTGCAGCCCGCGCGCGTGCGCCTCGCGTACCACCACCGCCAGTGGATCGTACCCCGGCGACACCCCCTGCCGTCCCGACAGCTTCGCCGACCAGGGCGCGAGGGCGGTGTCGTACAGCGCATCCCCGCTCAGCCGCACGTGGAAGATGATCGCGTTCAGCCCGATCGCGCGGGCCTTGTCCAGCAGCGTGATGAGCTGCTGCTGTTGCACCGCCGCGGGCAGCCCCGGGCGCGACGGCCAGTCACCCTCGCCAGCGGGGCTGATCCACACGCCGCGAAACTCGCGCTGCACCAGCGGCGGGAAGATCGTGGTGTCGCGAATGACCACCCGCGACATGTCGCGCGGCGCCCCCTGCGGTATCCCCGTCTGCGCGCGGACCACGCGGACGCCCGCGGGCACGATGGCCGTCGCGACCAGCAGCAGCCCAGCGGCGCGCCGGATGAGCGCGAGGGAGGAAACGCAATGAACCATGGCGCGAGTCGCGGCGTCGGGAAACGAGATGACCGGGGGCGGGCCGTGTTCGACCCGCCCCGCGTTGCGGGGTCGCTCGGCAGACGATTGGAAGCGGGTGCACGTCAGTATCCGCCCGATGGTTCGGGCGATCCGACCGAAACGGTTTTAGGTTGCAGCCGTGATCTCACTCTTCAGCGACGAAGCGGCCAACCTCCGCCGACGAATCGTGGGGCTGTATGTATTCCTCGCCGCGGCGAACCTCGGTGCCTGGCTCTGGGCACTCGTGGCGTTCCGCGCCTTTCCGCTGCTGCTCGGCACCGCCCTCCTGGCGTACGGCCTCGGCCTGCGCCACGCCATCGACGCCGATCACATTGCGGCGATCGACAACGTCACGCGCCGGCTGATGCAGGAGGGCAAGCGGCCGCTCGGCGCCGGCTTCTTCTTCTCACTCGGCCACTCGACGGTGGTGCTGCTCGCGTCCGTTGCCATCGCGGCGACGGCCATGGCGCTGAGCGCGCGGCTCTCGTCGCTGCACCAACACGGGGCGATGATCGGAACGCTGGTGTCCGCCACCTTCCTTGCCGTGATCGCCGGGATGAACCTGCTCATTCTGATGTCGATCTACCGCACCTTTCACCGGGTACGCCGCGGCGGCGGGCTCCCCACAGAGGAGGGGGATGCCCTGCTCGCGTGCGGTGGGCTGCTCGCGCGCATCTTCCGTCCACTCTTCGGCATGATCCGGGCGAGCTGGCACATGTATCCCCTCGGCCTGCTCTTCGGCCTCGGTTTCGACACCGCGACGGAGATCGGGCTGCTCGGCATCTCCGCCGCCGAGGCGTCGCGGGGCATGCCCATCTGGTCCATTCTCGTCTTTCCCGCCCTCTTCACGGCGGGCATGTCGCTGGTGGACACGACCGACAGCGTCCTGATGGTCGGCGCCTACGGCTGGGCGTTCCGGAAGCCGTTGCGCAAGCTGTATTACAGCATGACCATCACGTTCGTGTCGGTGGTGGTGGCCGTGCTGGTGGGCGGTATCGAGGCGCTCGGGCTCCTCGCCGCCAGGTTGCAGCTGCGCGGCCGGTTGTGGGATGTCATCGCGGCGCTCAACACCAACTTCGGCAACATCGGCTATCTGATCATCGGCATCTTCGCCCTGAGCTGGATCGTCTCGGCGGCGGTGTACCGATTGAAGGGGTACGACGAGCTCGCAGAGGTGGTGGGCCCGTCACCTTAGCGTGACGGCAAGGACATATCCGCCGGCGCCGTCGGGAAGCACCGCCGTGCGCAGAATCACGCGATCGATGAAGTTCGTTGGGTGCGCGTGCGAGTACTGCACCACCTTTTGTCCGGCGAAGGTGCCGATCGCGGCGCCGAGTGCGACATCGCTCGCCCAGTGCCGATTGTGGTACATGCGCGAGAGTCCCACGAGTGACGCCCCGCCATACATCAGGGGCCCGACCACCCAGGTGGACCGCGGCCACCACCGGCCAGTTTCGGCCGTGACTGCCGCCGCGGCAGCGAACGCGGTGGTGGCATGGCCCGAAGGAAACGACTGGTAATCGGAGTTTGTGAAACCGCGCCCGAACTTGAAGGCGTGCGCGTTGGTATCCGACACAACGAACGGCCGCGCGCGGCCCGCCATGCCCTTGAGCAGCAGGGTGACGGCGTCGGCCACGAACACGGATTCGGTGCCGTGCCACCCCAGATCGGCCACACGCTCGAAGTGCCCCAGCCGGCCCACGGCATACAGGCCGCCGCCGATGAAGTAGGCGCCGGGGCTGGTGAACACCTCCAGTCCGGTGGCGGCGTGCCTGAAGAAGCGATTGGCCTGCGCGCCGGGATTCTCGAGATGCTTTGCCAGCCGTTGGTCCAGCGGGAAGAAGGCAATGGTCGCGCCGACGAACGCCGCGCCGATCAGAGCATCCTTCCCGGTGAACAGCGGCGCGGGCGCTGCGTGCGTGCTGTCGCCGGGGGCCGCAGTTGCCTGCGCGACTGCGCCGGCCGGCACCACATCGAGAAGGCCGCATGCCACGGCCAGCAGGCGTGCGGCACACAGGGCCGCAGCGCGTCGTGAACGTCTGGGACGCACCATTTTCCGGGAGGGTTGCTGGTTGGTTTTCGCGTGCTCGGGAAGCGCCCGACGCCAGATCAGTGCCGGAGTGCCTCCGCGACGCGACGCTCCACCAGCCCCGAGCTCATACAGGCGACACCACTCGAGTCCGCAGGCGTGAGTGCCCCGGGCAGACGGCTGAGATCCGTCGTGGTGCGTGCACTGATGGTCACGTTGCTGCCGCTGTCCGCAGGGGTCGCGCTCACCCGGATCGCGAGGGTCGTCAGCCCCTCCCGGTAGGCGATGGACCCCGCCGAGAAGCTGCACTGGACGGCCCCTTGCTGCTCCTGGGGCGTGGCGGTGCGCGTGCCGTCGATCTCGCCGGTGCGGACGTCGGCGGTCGTCACCTGCAATCCCGCACTCAGGAGCACACTGACGGCGCGAGGCACCACGTCGGCGATGGCCAGCGGGGATTGCAGCGTCAGTGGCTCCGGCGGCCGGGGAGGACGTCTGAGACAACCGGAGAGTGCGACGACGCCGAGGGCGATCGGGCCGATCTTCACAGATACTCTGGCTGGAGGGAACGCCGCCGGCACCACGTCGCCGGCTCCCCCGTGGTTGCTTCAATCGTCGTGCCTGAGCGCGGGATCGATGACGCCAACCTCACCGCTTTCGCGCAGCTGCCGCACGAGATGCGAGACGCGCGTGCCGCGCAGCTCCCGCGCCTTGAAGAAGTACACGCGCGGCGAGCCCTCACGTGGCGAGAACACACGGTAGGCTGCCCGGGAGCTGCAGAGCGGCAGCACCAGATGACGCTCGTGCAGGTACACGGCGTCGCGCACCCGCCAGTGCTCACCGTGCGGATCCACGAAGTAGAAGTTGTCGCCGCGAACGTACGTGAACGGCGCCGGCGCGGGGTGCGTCATCGGACCTCGTGGCCAGATGCTCGAAGAGCGGGATCGGACTGATGACGAAGGTCAGCAGCCGCCCGCTCTATACGTTCAGCGCCCTGTTCCCGGCGCAGGCTGACAAGGTGCACTGTGCGTGCCAGTTTGGCCAGCCCCCGGTGCGCCGGAGTGCAAGATGATGAACCACGAATGGAACGGAAATGGCAGGTGGAGGGGTCCGCTGTACACCTCGCTTCCGGGACAGTCCCGTGCACAACGACCCCGGCCAAGATCCGCCAGCGGTACCGAGCGCGTACTTCTCGGCCGATGCGTGCAGTCTCCTCGGCGGGGCGGTGGAGCGGTACACCGGTGCCGGCGGCATCCCGCCGGAGCTCTCCAGCGCCGCGGCGACCATCTGCCGCGAGGCACACAACAAGGGGCTCACCGTCGACGCCGTAATTCGCGAGGTGCGGATCATCCTCGAGCGCTCCATGGCGCGCCAGGCGCTCACGCCCAGCGATCGAGCCGCGCTCATGGCGCTCGTCGTGGACGAGTGCGTGCGCGCGTTCTACGTGGACCGCTGAGCCCCTGGCCTGCTCACACCGGCCGCCGAGCGCGCCCGGCGGAGCCCTGGATCAGGGACGTGGGTCGTTCCAGCGGCGGCCCGGGGTGGAGGAATCGTCACCTGCCGATGCGCGAGGGGCGGCACGCCGGAGAAGCTGCACCAGTCCCTCGTCGGAGAGGTCGGCCCAGGTGCGCGGCCACTCCGCCAGATCGATGGCCCGCCCGCCCGCCGCGAAGCGGAGCACGCGCCGACCCGTGTCGGCAACGTCGGTGATCACCGAAACGGTCCAGACGCGGCCCCCCGGATACCGGAAGCTCCGCACCACGCTCAGGTCGTCCAGCGAGGACCGCTCCGGGCGGCTGGTATCGGTCCCAACGCCGCCGTCGGGCTCGCCCCAGCCTGTCTCACCCGATGTGGGCCAGCCCTGCGCCGGCGACACGCGCACGGGCAACCGGTCACCGGACTCGATCAGCGCCTCCAACTCCGCCGCCGTGAGGTGCATCCACTCCGGAGGCGTCGGACATACGCGAATGCGCCGATCGCCGGCGTACGTCTCGAAGACCACCCAGCCGCTGCGGTAACAGTCGGCGAGATAGTCCTCCGCGCGCGTCGGCGGATAGATCGCGTCCGGCGTTATCTCCCACGCACGCCAGGCGACCCCTTTGCTGTCGGTGAATTCGCGGACCGCCACAATGGTGTCGAATCTCGCGAGAATCGCGCCCGCGTTACCGGGAACACGGCGGACTCGCGGTCAGCCGGCCTCAGTGCGTGAACAGCAGGCGGTCGGCAATGCGTTCGGCGAGCGCGCGCGCATTGACGTCGTCGCGATCGGTCAGAATGATGATGGTCGCATGCCGCTCGGGCAGCCGAACGAAGGCGCTGCGGAGTCCGGCGCCGACGCCGTAGGCGCTCTCGCGCCGGAGCCCGCGGTAATGATCCGCGTTCCAGCCAAGCGCGCGGCCGGCCGCTCCGCCATGCACCGGGGCAAAGGCGTCGCTGAGCGAGTCGCGCGAGAACGCACGCACACTCTCCAGCCCGAGCTCCCAGCGATACAGCTCGTCCACATTCGAGGCGAGCTGCCCATCCGCCGACACCGTGCTGCGGTGCGCGCCGATGGGCGTGAAAAGGCGGCGTTCGACGAACTGCGGGAAGCTGGTGCCGCTGCGGCTGCCCACGAGGTCGGCGAGCAGGCGCGATCCGCCCGGCACGGTGCGCTCGCGCGACAGATACTGCCGAACCGTCACGCGCCCGTCAGGGGTGAGGGGATCGTCCAGGCGCAGCTTGCCCTCGCGCTCGAGCAGGAGGGCAGCCGCGGCCTGGAACCCCTCCGAGATCTCGCCCAAGGGAAAGTTGGGGATCGTCGTGGTGGGCATGTACTTCTCCTGCGCCGGCACCCCGAACGACCGATCCACGAGCACCTCGCCGTTCTGTGCCACGAGCACGGTCGCGGCGGCGCCATTCGCGCCGGCAAGGGGCGCGAAAAGCGAATCGATGAACCCCATCGTGAGGCGGGAGTCTTCGATGGCGCGATGGATCACATGGCGCGCCGCGAGGTCGTATCGGTCGCCCGGACGCAGCGTCAGGAAGGGCGCGCCTGGATCGGTCGGATCCTTCCCGCCATAGACGAAGGCCTTGTTGCGGCCGATGATCTCGGCGGTATCCCCCTGCACCACCCACGCGGTACCCTCGTCCTCCGAGATGCCCAGGAGCTCCGGGTGCCTGGGCAGAAGCGAGTCGGCGAGATCCGCGAGCCGCTCGCGCGCCACCACGTGCTGATCGATCGCCACGCCCCGCAGAAAGCCGAATCCAGTCTCGTAACCCGGCGCCATGATGATCGTGTTCCCCGACCGCGCGCCGCGCAGCAGGTAGCTGGCCAGGATCGATGCGCCCGCCGACGAACCGCCCACCACGCCACCGCGCGCGAGCACGTCGTGGAAGGCACGCTCCGTCCTGGTACCCGCGTACGAGTCCACGAGGTGCCACTGTCGTCCGCCCTCGAACCACACTCCGCCCGCACGGGCGAGCGGAGCCGCAAAGCTGTCCGCGTCCGCCACGGCCCTATCGACGGTGTGCAGCACCAGGACATGTTTCGCGCCCGCGGCTTTCAATCCGCGCGTCCCCTGCCAGTCGGGAGGATACACCGAATCTCCGCCTGCGGTGGGCACATCGACGATGAGCGCATCCGGCCCTCCGGCGAGGGCAATGAACCGCGCGTAGATCTCCGGCCCCAACTGTCCCCCGCCCACCACGAGCACGGCGCCGCGCGAGGGACCCACGCGCGTGGTCGTGGGAGCTGCCGGGGTCGGGCCATCGTCCTGCGCCGCGAGGGGCGTGATGGCCGGCAGGGTGAGCGCCGCGAGCGAGCAGACGAGGCGTGCGAGGGAAGACTGGTCGTGCATCATCGGTGGGGGAGTGGGCGGTTACCTTCCGGACAGCTTGAGACAGGGGGGAACGCTACGATGACGCAGCCAAATGGACCGAAGCGGCGTATCGAGCCCCGAGCAGCGCACATTCGCACGACCTTCATTGCGCCGCGCGCCTCAGTGCCGAGGTTGTTCGGGCGCGCCCTGCTCCTGCACTGTCCTCGCTGCGGCGGTGGACGCATTCTGCGCAACTGGTTGCGGATGAAGAATAGCTGCCCGACCTGCGGACTCGCGCTCGAGCGCGGCGAGCGCTCCGACTTCTGGCTGGGCGCCTACGTCTTCAACCTGGTCGCCGCCGAGGTGGTCAGCATCCTCGCGGTGGTAGTGTTCGTGGTGGCGCGGTGGCCCGACGTGCCGTGGACTGGTGTGGAAGTGGGAGCCATCGTCCTGGCGTTGGGCATGCCACTGATCTTCTTTCCCTTCTCGCGAACGCTCTGGCTGGCCTGGGATCTCAGCTTCCGCCCGTCGGAGCCAGGCGACGTGCCGCCCTGAAAGGGTGTACGGGGCCCGCCAGCGAAACGCTGCATCAGAACCGGATCGACCAGATCATCACCGGCACGTTCGGCCTCGCGCCTCCCCCGGAAGGGGCGCCATGGCGCCTCCGCTGCCGGTCGGCAATGGCCTTGCCGATCGAGAAGCCCAGGATGGCGCCCGCCACCGTATCCGACGTCCAGTGGCGGCCGTCCGCCATGCGCCCCAGACCCACGGCCGCCACGTAGAGGTACATCGCCGGTTCGGCGATCCCCAGCGCATAACGATGCGCGAAGAACGATGCACACGCCATGGAGTTCGCCACGTGCCCGCTGAGGAACGAGTGCCAATCCCAGTCGCGCCGGCCGGGAAAGGCCACGTGAAAGGGATTCGGCGTCACGCGAGGGCGGGCGCGGGACACGGTGACATAGAACACCTGGCGCAGACCGGCGCTCGAGAGATGACCAGCAGCACATCCCAGGCCCGCGTCGCGCAACGAACCGTCGTGCGATAGCCGGCCGGCGGCGTAGAGCAACCCGGAGAGCGGGAGCAGGTACTGGCCGCTGCCGAACTCGTACATCGGAAGCTTCCAGTCCTCGCGCAGCGGCCGGAGGGCGCGCATCACCAGGACATCGGGATGCTGCGCCATCCACGCGTACACGGCGGAGTCGCCGAAGGCGCTCAGCGCGGAGATCCCGGCCGCCGCGAGGGTGGGAACGACTGCGCGCCCGTCCGCGTGCGCGGGCGCCGTCCACACCGACCACACGTCGCCGCGCAGGTCATTCAGATCCTGCCGTTCGGGACCAAGGTGGGTCTGGGCTCCGGCGCGAGCAACGATCACGAGGACGAGCAGGACCACCAGGGCCGGCCGGCGGTCCATGCTACTCCACCACCGCGTGGACGATCGCCTGGGCGACGGCCGAGTCCAGCGGCGCAACGTTTGGGAAGTAGCCGCGCGCGTCGGTGCCCATGTTCTGCCGGTTGGTGAGCAGCACGATCGAGAGCTGGTCCCTGGGAACGCCGAGCACGTAGGTGCCGGTAAAGCCGTTATGCGCGAAGCTGCCCGCCGGCAGCCCGGCGGGTGACATCCAGCCAAGGAAGTTCTGATACCGGTCGCGGGTGAGGAACAGATCCACGGTTTCCGGCCGGATGATCTGGCGGCCGCCGGCGCGGCCGCGCTGGTTCAGCAGATCGAGCAGGACGCGGAGATCTGCCGCGGTGGAGAAGAGCCCCGCATGACCGGCGATGCCCCCGTTGGCGTACCACGCGTTGCCGTCGTCCACCTCGCCATCCAGCACGTACTGCCGCCAGCCGTTCCACGCGGTGGGATCACCGCGATACCGATAGCCGAAGGTGGAGTCGTACACCATGTGCCGCTCATAACCGTTCCCCAGCTCGGTCGCGGCGAACTGGGTGAAGCCATGCAGCCGGGGAAGATAAGTCGTGGAGCGCAGGCCGAGCGGATCGTACAGTGCTCGTCTGAGGAAGACCTCCAGCGGCTCTCCACTCACCCGTGCGACCAGGTAGCCCAGCAGCATGAACCCGAGGTCGCTGTAGTGGCGCCCCTCGCCCACGCCCCACTGCAGGGGCATCCGCCGAATCTCCTGGTACGTTTCTGCCGGCGTGGAGGCGTGATAGTACAGCGGTTGCCACTGCACCAGCCCCGCCGAATGCGTGAGCAGATGCCGCACCGTGATGCTGTCCAGGTGCGGGCCGCGAAAATCGGGCAGGTAGCGATAGACCGGCGCGTCCACGTCGATCCGGCCCTGGTCCACCAGCAGCATCACGGCGAAGGTGGTCGCCATCACCTTGGTGACCGACGCCAGGTCGAACATCGTCGACGCGCGCATCGGCGGCGGGGCAGCCAGACGGTGCATGGAGTCGTCGTACAGCTGGGCATGACCGAACGCACGCTCGTGCACCACCCGACCATCCCGCGACACCAGCAGAACGGCGCCGGGAAACAGCCGTCCGGTGGCCGCCTCCACGAGAGAATCCGCGGTCGCGAGGCCGCGCGCGAGATGCGAGCCGGTCTGCCGGGCAGTGGCTCCCGGCGATGGCGATTCGCCCGCTCCGGCCGGGGAGTGCGTGCGCGCGCCGCCGCACCCGGCTACCAGTGCCAACGACGCGAGCACCCAGAGGCGTGGTTCTCGTTGCATGCGCGCTATCTGCGCAAGGCGACGGGCGGGCGCAAGGGCGCGGGCCACGAACGTCGTGTGCGTCCGACGACGCGCCAAGGGCGCAGTGCACGCCGCCGCGCCGAATGGCGCTCCCGGACTGCGCCGGTCGTCTGGCGGCGCGCATTCCGCACCTGCAATTTCCGCGATGCCACCGGCTCTCGGTGTCGCAGGTCGTTTCGTTACTCCTCCCCGCCAGCACCCCATGTCTCGCTCCCCATTCCTGCTCGCGCCTGGCTGTCTCGCTATCCTCGTTACCATGGCCACGGCGCAGACGCCCGCCGCCGCGACGCCGGCGACGTCGGCACCGGCGGGGCCCACCCGCATGCTGCGCTCCCCCACCGTGAGCGCCACCGAGATTGCGTTCGCCTATGCCAACAACATCTGGGTTGTGCCCCGTGCCGGCGGCCTGGCGCGGCGGCTCACCAGCTTTCCAGGACAGACGAGCGATCCGCATTTCTCCCCGGACGGCCGGTGGATCGCCTTCAGTGCACAGTATGGCGGCAACACCGACGTCTATGTGATCCCGAGTACGGGCGGCGAACCGAAGCGCCTCACGTGGCATCCGGCGCCGGACCTCGTGCAAGGCTGGACGCCGGACGGCGTCGCCATCGTCTTCGCGTCCACGCAGTCGTCGAATCTGCCCTCGCCGGAACCGCGCTGGTTCACGGTGCCCGCCCAGGGCGGCATCGCCCAGCCGATGCCGATGTACCGCGCCTACCAGGGAAAGATCTCTCCCGACGGCGCCCACATCGCCTATCGCATGAACAACTCGTGGGACGAGGAGCGGCGCAATTATCGAGGCGGCCAGAGCCGGCCCATCTGGATC
Source organism: Gemmatimonadaceae bacterium (assembly GCA_035273185.1). Classification (GTDB taxonomy): domain Bacteria; phylum Gemmatimonadota; class Gemmatimonadetes; order Gemmatimonadales; family Gemmatimonadaceae; genus AG2. Next base: position 3,293 of record DATEPM010000204.1, on the reverse strand, counting down.
CTCGATACCCGGACGCTCGCCGTGGATACCGTGCCGCGCCCCAACTCCAAGGAGATGGACCCGGTCTGGATCGGCAACGACATGGTGTATTTCCTGTCCGACCGCGATGGCGTGTCGAACGTTTGGTCCTACGACCGGCGATCGCGGACGGTGCAGCAGCTCACGCACTTCACCGACTTCGACGTGAAGACGCTCGATGCCGGGGCCGGCGTGCTGGTGTTCGAGCAGGCCGGCTACGTCCACGAGCTGGACCCCGCCGCGGGGCGGGAGCACATCGTCCCCATCACTGCGGTGGGCGACTTCGCGTGGATGATGCCGCAGTGGAAAGACGTGTCGCGGAACATCGCCAACCTGTCGCTCTCGCCGACGGGAAAACGGGCCGCCATCGAGGCACGCGGCGAGATTTTCACGATTCCGGCCGCCAAGGGCGACGTGCGCAATCTGACGCAGTCCAGCGGGTCGGCCGAACGCAGCCCGGCGTGGTCGCCCGATGGGAAGTCGGTGGCGTACTTCAGCGATCGCTCGGGCGAGTACCAGCTGGTGATCGCCGCGGCGGACGGCAGCACTCCGGCCCGCACCATCACCCTGGCCCACCCCACGCACTTCTACACCCCCGCCTGGTCCCCCGACGGCAAGCGCATCGTATTCCAGGATACTAATGAACGGCTGTGGGTGGTGGAGGTGGCGACGGGCCGGGCGACGGACATCGGCGGCGACGAGTGGATGGTGCCGGAGCGCTCGCTGGATCCCACCTGGAGCCCGGATTCGCGCTGGATCGCCTACGCGAAGCGGCTGCCCTCGCTGTACCGCGCCATCTTCGTGTACGACACGCAGAACGGCCAGACGCACCAGGTGACGGACGGCCTGGCCGACGCCACCTGGCCGGCCTGGGATGCGAGCGGGAAGTATCTCTGGTTCTTCGCCTCCACGGATCTCGCGCTCGGCTCCGGCTGGCTGGACATGTCCAGCTACGGTCATGGCGAGACCGACGCGCTGTACTTCGCCGTGCTGAAGAAAGGGGATCCATCGCCGCTCCTGCCGGAGAGTGATGAGGATGCCGGGCTTCGCTTCGAGCAGCAGACGCCCGGGGTTCCGCCGCTGCCGCCCCGCCCGTCGCGGCCGCGTCCCACCTCGACGGAGCCGGCGGACTCCACCCGTGCGGCGGGCCCCGCGCCGGACTCGCTCCGGGCGATGCTCGCGCCCCGCGCGCGGGTGGAGATCGATTTCGATGCGCTGCAGCAGCGGGTCGTGGCCGTCTCGGGGATCGCGGCGCGCAGCTATGGCGAGCTGCGCGCGGGCCAGGCCGGCACGGTGTTCTTCGTAGAGAACGTGCCGGAAACCGGAACGCAGGAGACCCGCTTCCAGGGCGGCACGCTGCATCGCTACCAGCTCAAGGACCGCAAGGCCGTGCCCTTCGTGCGCGACGTGGCGCAGTACTTCGTGAGCGCTGACGGGCGGAAGCTCCTGTATCGCACGCCCGGGCCGCAGGGCGCCCTGTATCTGGTGGACGCCGCGACGCCGGCCGCCCCGGCCGCGAGCACCGGGAAGCTCGACGTGCAGCTTCGCATGCTCGTGGACCCGCGAGCCGAGTTCCGGCAGATCTTCGACGAGGGCTGGCGCAACCAGCGGGATTACATCTACGTGAAGAATCTGCAGGGGACGGACTGGCCGGCGATGAAGCAGATGTACGGCCAGCTATTGCCGTATGTGAATCACCGCGAGGACCTGAACTATCTGCTGGACGAGATGGGGGCCGAGATCGCCATCGGCCACTCGTTCGTCCGCGGCGGAGACATGCCGGACGTGCCGCAGCCTGCGGTCGGCCTGCTCGGCGCCGACTTCGCCGTGGAGCACGGGCGCTATCGCATCACGAAGATCTACGGCACCGACAGCTGGAACCCCGATCTGCGCGCGCCGCTCACCGCGCCGGGCGTGGACGTGCACGAGGGCGACTACCTGCTGGCAGTGAACGGCGAGGAACTGCGCGCGCCGGACGACGTCTACCGGCTCTTCGACGGAACGGCCAACCACCAGACGGCGATCACCGTCAATGCGCGGCCCAGCCTGGACGGCGCCCGTCGCGTGACGGTGATCCCCGTGGGCAACGACGCAGGGCTGCGCGCGCGTGCCTGGGTCGAGCGCAACCGCCACATCGTCGACTCGCTCTCGCACGGCCAGCTGGCCTATGTCCACCTGCCCAACACCGGCGCGCAGGGCTATGCGAGCTTCAACCGGTATTACTTCGCACAGCAGGACCGCAAGGGCGCCGTGATCGACGAGCGCTACAACGGCGGCGGGTCGGCGGCCGACTACATCATCGACGTGCTGCAGCGCAGCTTCGACGGCTACTTCAACAACCCGGTGGGCCATCGCACCCCTTTCACCAGCCCCGCCGCCGGGATCTGGGGCCCCAAGGTGATGATCATCAACGAAATGTCGGGCTCCGGCGGCGACCTGATGCCGTACATGTTCCAGTCGCGCAAGGTGGGGCCACTCGTGGGCAAACGCACCTGGGGCGGCCTGGTGGGCATCTGGGACACGCCTCTGTTCGTGGACGGCGGCATCATGTACGCGCCGCGCGGCGGCTTCTTCGACCGCAACGAGCACTGGGCGGTGGAGAACGTCGGCACCTCGCCCGACATCGAGGTCGAAGACTGGCCGAAGGACGTCGCCGACGGCCACGATGCGCAGCTGGAGCGCGCCGTGGCCACGGCAATGCAGCTGCTGCAGGAGCACCCGGTGCGGCGCGCGATGCAGGAGCCACCGCCGCCCACGTGGGGCAGGCGCGAGCGGCCGCTGGTACCGTGAGGCGCCGCGAGCGTCACCACCTCGCAGCGCCTCGCGGGGCGCGTCACGGCGCGGGCGGCAGCTCCTCGATCCGCGCGATGACGTCACCCTCGAGGATCCCGTCCACGACGTTCATTCCCTCCACCACCTCGCCGAACACGGTGTAATCGCGGCCGAGCCGCAGGTTGTCGCGGAGATTCACGAACCACTGGGCGTCGCCGGTATCGTGGCCGCGCGTACTCATGCCCACCGTGCCACGCGTGTGCGGCAGCGTCCCGAGCTCGTCGCGCAGATACCGCGCGGCGCCGACGTACTCGTTCGCCCCGGGGCTGCCCCCCTGGATCACGAAGTCGTGCTCCACCCGCTGCCAGGTGAGCCCGTCGTAGTAGCCGGCGCGCGCCAGCGCGCGGATGCGTGCCGCCATGATCGGGGCCACGTCGCCGCGCAGCCGCACCACGAACGACCCGCCGCCGCTGGACGGCGACATGCTCACGCGCAGCCACGCG
>DATEPM010000203.1:0-61131 GCA_035273185.1 Gemmatimonadaceae bacterium | reverse complement strand
GCCAGGGCGGGGAGCCGATGAGCATGCTGGCGATGACGGCGGCCGCTGCAACGGCGGCGAGAGCGGTCACGCCGATCCGGCGCCGCCGGGCGCCATGGGTGAGGCGAAGCCGCAGCTCGCGCACGCCGATACCCGGAGCGGCGGGCAGGTCGTCCGCCTGCGGCTCCACATCGTGCTCGCGCGCCTGTGCCGCCGCGGCCACGATGCGCTGCACCGCCGCATCGTCCACCTGGGGAAGCGCGCGCACGGTATCGATCGCCTTGCGGACGATCGGGCCTTCCCCGTGCCGGTCAGTCACGGTACACCCCCGCCAGGCGTGCGCGCAGAAAATCGCTCGCCCGTTTGACGCGCATCTTGAGCGCCGACTGCCGGACGCCGGTGATGCGCTGGATCTCGTCGTAGGAGAAGCCTTCCACGTAATGCAGCAAGAAGATCTCGCGGTTGTAGTCGGGCAGCGCGGCCAGTGCCTGGCGCACCTCGTCGCCCCAGTCGTCGTCGAACAACGCGTCCGAGCGCTCCGGTGCGTGCAGGCGCTCGAGCGCGTGCTCGTCGGGAGACGCCGTGGCCTCGAGCCGCTGCTGCACGGTATTGGCCGTGCGGCAGCAGTTCCCGAGGATCCGAAAGAGCCACGAGTCGAACCGCTGCCGTTCCTCGTAGCGCGGCAGTGCGCGATACAACCGGACGAACGTCTCCTGCACGACATCGTCCGCATCGGCCGCGTTGCGCAGCATCCCGCGCGCAAAGCGGAGACACCGCGCGTAATAGCGCGTGACGATGGTCTCGAACGCCTGGATGTCGCCGAGCTTCGCCCGGTTCACGAGGGCGTCATCGGCATTCTGGCGATCGGGAGCGGGCAACGGCACAGCGGTCAGAGACAGCCTCGGTTGGTGGCTTGTAAGCTAAACCGGGCCAGGAGGGCGGGGGTCACCCGAGCGCTAAAGAGAAAGAGCGGCCCGATACGGGGCCGCTCTTCCATTCACCTCTCAGCTCGGATCCACCGACCCTATCCGACGATTCCCGATGCAGGGCTTCCAGTGATGTCGACAGTGACCGTGTCGCCATTCACGGTCGCCGTGGGATTCGTAAAGATATAATTCGGGAATCCTGCTACGACGCTGTAGGTACCGGCGGCGAGCCCCACGATCACGTAATGGCCCGTCGCGTCGGTCACGGCGGAAACGCTGGCTTGTGTCACAGAGTTCACCGCCGATACGGTCACGCCGGGTAGGACGGCACCGGACGCGTCCCTCACCGTTCCTGTAATGGAGCCGAGTGTGTTTCCTTGCTCGGTGAAGGTCACCTGCTGCTGCGTTGTTTCGGGGGCGTTCGCCACCGCGGGGGCGCTTGCCACCACCGTCACCGTTCCCCCGTTCGGAGGCAGGGTGAGACTGACGGACGCGTTGCCGCTCGCATCGGTGCGCACCGTCACGGAGGGGCCAGAAAGGTCGCCGGCGGTGAGGCTTCCTCCGCCCTCGCTCGTGATGGTGAAGGTCACGCCGACGCCCTGCACCTCGCTGGCCGCCACTTCGTCATTGTGCGCGGTCGCGGCGTGGACGCTGAGCGGGACCGCGAGCGTGCTTCCGGGGGGGCCGCTCTGGCCATCCCCGCCGGCGATGCTGAGATCGGAGGCGATGCCCCAGTCGATGTTGCTGAACGAGTCGGCCATGCCGCCCAGGCCGAGGTGGATCGCATAGAGCGGCCGCGGTCCGAAGAGCGTCGCGAGGCTCGAGCCCAGGTTCCGCAACCCCAACTCGGCCAGGTGCAGCACGCCGGAGGGCGTGGCGCCGATGCGCGTGTCGGATGGCGCCACCGACGGCCCGAATCCTTCACACTTGCTGCTTGGCAGGAAACTGGGCGCCGCATCGTCGAGGACCGTGAGTGGCTCGGCCGGAATGTTGTCGGTCGCCGGCCTGGAGCTGAACAGCTCCAGGTGGTGGTATAGAGGGCTGGTTTCCGGCACGGTGACGCACATTCCCACCGTGACGGGAAGCGCGAAGTTGCCGACAAAGGGCGTGGTCTGGAAATGGTAGCACCCTTCGAACTGCGGGAACGGCTCCGCGTGACACGGTCCGCTGGCCAGCACGTTCTCGCGCTGGATTGTCACGAGCACTTGTTGATTCGCGAAATCGCCCGGGAGCCAGCCATTGAAGAACTCGCCGCCCGCGAAACCGGTGTTGGTGGTGACCACATAGCTCCCGGTCGGCGAATTGTTGCCGATGATCGCCTCCGCGCAATCGCTGGTATTCGTGCAGCCACCCGGCAGGCCGGCCTGCCCCAACGCATAACTCATCGCGCCCAGATCCACGCGGTACGCGATCGGCAGCGTGCGGCCGTCCACCAGCCCGATCAGGTCACTCGTCTGCATGTTCTTGAACTCCGCCATGTTCGCCACCGCGAGCACATCGGCGTAGCCCAGCTCGACAGTCTGCGTCCCGACCGTGACGAGCACCCGGATCCGATAGGTGAGGCCGGCGAGGACGTTGTCCGCCTTCGTGTCCCAGTTCACGGTGTAGCTGGCGGAGCTGGGCGAGACGGTGATGTCAGACGGCTGGAACGTCCGGATGGTCGGTCCGCACGAGGTGCCATCGAACTGGCAGATCTCGACCCGCGTGGCGATGCTCGGGCTGAAGGTGCCCGCGGTGAGCCCGAGACTCCCGAACGGGTTCTTCACCATCGGCGGCAGGAAGAAGAAGTGCGGGTTCCCGTTGTTGGCGCCATCGGAGATGTCGCGGTTGGACGGGATGCTGTGCGGCGACGTTGTGGGGCGCGTGTCGCCGCAAGCGGCAAGGACCGCGAGCGCGGCCAGGGTGAACAGCGGGCGTAGGCGCTTCATCAGAAATTGCTCCTCGGGAGCGGCGTTGCTCCCATTCAGGGACACTACTGACCGACTGCGATCATTCGCTTGAATCGTGGGTCGTCCTGGAGCGACCGCCACCACCAGGTGTTCGCCGTCATCAGGCCTTCACGGTGCTCGGGATGCGAGGTGAGATACACGCGAAGCAGTCGCAGCGCTTCGGTCCTATCGCCGATCAGGGCGCGGACGATCGCCTCCTGGCCTACGAGTTCGTCGCGCGGATCCACGTCGCGGCCCGCGCGAGCGCGTTCGATCACCCGGTTGGCGCTGTCGCGCAGACCGGCCTTCGCGATCGGCACGGCCACGAGCATCTGGTACGAGCGGCCTTCGGTCGCCCACTCGCTGGCCGGCGTGCGCTGCTGCAGCTCGGCCAGTGCCCGCCAGGCGTCTGGGATGTTCGGCGGCGCCACGTCGGTGGTCGCCAGCCAGAGCCGGCAGGCGACGAACTTCGGGTCGGCCGGGTAGCGCCGGTGGCCCAGGTCGCACCACTGCACGGCATCCACGAACTGCTCCAGGTCGTAGGATGTGGCGTACAGGCGCCAGATGATCGCCGGCGCGTTGGCGAGGTAGGCGTCCGCCTCGTAGGCACGGCGCGCCGCCAGATTCGCCTCCACCTTGTTCTGCTTCTGATAGAGCACCGCGCTCAGCGTGCTCCAGGCACTGGCGAGCTGCGGGTCCAGCTCGACGGCCTTCCGCAGATCCGACTCGGACGTCCGCAGCAGGTTGGCGTATTCCGTCGGATCGGGCGCGAGGTCGTACAGGCGCCGGTAGTAGTGCAGCGTGCCCCGCAGCTCGAAGCCCTCGGCCACTTTCGGATCGCGCGCGAGCGCGCTCTCGGCCGCGGCGAGGCCGGAGTCGATGAGCTGTCGCCGCAGGAGATCATTCCGAGCGGTGCGTACGCGCCAGGAAAAGAAGCGCGCGAGGTGCGCGGCTGGTGTGGCCCACGCCGGATCCAGTCGCCCGGCTTCCGCATAGAGCGAGTCGGCGGACCGCACCTGGTGCGCGCTGGCCGCGGCACTGTCCACCAGGAAGAGAGCGCGTGCGTCCTTGTCCGCGCGCTCCCCTTGCTGCAGCACGGCCCACGCGTTCGGATTGGTGGTGCCCGTGCGCTCGCTGCGCAACCGGATCTCATCTCCCAGCCGCTCGCGCAGGAAGAACGCCACCTGCTGCGCCAGGCTGTCGCGCGCGGCCAGCGCGTCGGACTTCGGCTTCTCGAACGCCGCGCGCTTGTACTCCGCACCGCTGTTCCCATCCACCAGCCGCACCGTGACGCGCACGCGATCGCCCATGGCCTCCACGCTCCCGCGGACCAGCGTTCCCGCCTTGAGCACGCCCGCGATGCTGTCCAAGGGGGCCGCCGAGTCGTGGAAGGGGCTCACGCCGTTGTCCGAGACGACGTCCAGCCCCTTCACCCGCTCCAGGTCCCCGATGAGCGATTCCGTGAGGCCGTCGGCGAGATATCCGAGATTGTGATTCCGGCTGTCATCCTCGAGATACAGCACCGCCACCCGGCGGGGATCGAGCCCCAGCGCGCCAGCCTGCCGCACGGGCATCGGTTCCAGGTCGTGCACCCAGTAGTACCGGCCGGCCAGGCTACCCGCCCCCAGGAGCCCGATCGCCACCGCGCCATAGAGCAGTGTGCGCCGGCGCCGCGTGACCGGCGCCGCACCCGACGCGGGCGGCGGCGCCTGTCCCCGCGTGCGCCGTGCGTACGTGCTCGTGGCCCCCTGGCCCAGCACCGCCTCCTTGAACTGCGCCACCGTCGCGAAGCGGTCCGCCGGCACCTTCTCCAGCGCGGAAAGGATCGCCTCCTCGAGATCCTCCGGCACGCTGCCGCGCACGATCCGGATGGAGGGTACCGACTCCATGGTATGGCGCGCCATGATCGCCATGGCGTTCGGACCCGTGAACGGCACCTGCCCCACCAGCATCTCGTACAACACGCAGGCCAGACTGTACTCGTCGCTGCGCCCGTCGACGTGCTCCCCGGTGAACTGCTCGGGGCTCATGTAGGCGGCGGTGCCGATCGACATCCCGGTCTGGGTGAGCTTCTCGTTGCCGGCGTCCTGCAGGATCCGCGCGATGCCGAAGTCGGCCACCACGGCGTGGCCGCCGTGCAGCAGGATGTTCTCGGGCTTGATGTCGCGGTGCACCACTCCTAACGAGTGGGCGTACGACAGCGCGTCGGCCACCTCGCAGGTGATGGCGACGGCATCGTCCAGCGCGAGTTGCGACTCGCGCGCGAGCCGCGCGCGCAGCGACTCGCCCTCGACGAACGGCATCGTGTAGTACAGCAGCCCATTCGCCTCGCCGGAATCGAACACCGGCAGGATGTGCGGATGGCTGAGCCGCGCGGCGATCTGGATCTCGCGGCGGAAGCGGTCGCCGTCGATGGACGACGACAGCTCCGGACTCAGGACCTTGATGGCGACGCGCCGCCCGTGCTTGAGGTCCGCGGCGAGGAACACGGTTGCCATACCGCCACGGCCAAGCTCCGACTCCACCTCGTACTGCTCCCGCAGTGCCTCGCGCAGTTCGTCCAGCAGTGACGACATCGCCTTCCAGCCTCCCTCGCGTCGACGCGGAGATTAGGAGGCTCTAAGGTACGGAAATGCGGGCGGACCGCCAGAGTGTCAGTATGACCACGCGGTGGGCTCGCGGTCCCACCGATGCGCACGCAGCGCATCGAGGAGCGGCGTGGGCAGCGGGCCCGCATCGGAGGCTGCGAGATTCGCGCGAACGTGCGACAGCCGGCGCATCCCCGGGATGACGGTGCTTACCGTTGCCTCGCTCAGGATGAACCGCAGCGCCAACTCCGGCAGGATCATCCCCGGCGGCACGAGCTCCTTCAGCGCCTCGGCGCGGTCCACGCTCGGCCCGAGATTCTCCGGCACGAAGTACAGCCGCCGCCAGTCGCCCTCCGGCCATGTGCTCTCTTTCGTCAGCGCGCCGGTGAGCGTCCCCTCGTCGAAGGGCACGCGCGCGATGACAGCGATGTCCAGCTCGCGGCAGAGCGGAAAGAGCTCGTCCTCCGGCGCCTGATCGAAGATGTTGTAGATCACCTGCACCGCGTCCACCACGCCCGTGCGCAGCGTCTCGAGAACGTTCCATGGCTCCCAGCGGTTCACGCTCACCCCAATGCCGCCGATCAGCCCCTCGCGCTTGAGATCGGTCATCGTGGCCTGCCACCGCTCGTCGCGCGCCCACGCATCCTCCCACACGTGAAATTGCAGGAGGTCGACGCGATCCGTGCCGAGATTCTCGAGCGTCTTCTCGGCGTATTCGCGAATGTGATCCGGGGGGAAGCAGTCGTCCAGCGTGAAGCCGCGGCGGGAGGGCCAGGTGAGATTCTTCGGCGGAATCTTGCTGGCCGTGTACAGCGGTCCCGACCCGGGCAGGTCCGCCGCGGCCGTCTCGCGCAGCAGCTCTCCGAGCAGCCGCTCGCTGTGGCCGCGGCCATACCCCCACGCGGTGTCGAAGAAGGTGCAGCCGAGCCGCACGGCTTCGCGCAGCGACGCCCGGGTCTCGTCGTCGTCCGACCCGGTCCACCCCGCCAGCCCCCACATCCCGTAGCCGACCTCGCTCACGGACCAGCCGAGTCGGCCGAAGCGCCGATGGTGCACCAGGGCGACGTCCTTACGAGCGGGGCATGGCGCGCTGGAACAGTCCAGTGAGGTCGCTCTCTTCCAGGTTCGGCCAGTCTTCGGGGAAGTCGCTCACGTAGCGCGACTCCGCTCCGTTGAAGAAACGGAGCGACAGCGACTGCGGCGTGCGCTCGTGCACGCGCCGCACGGTGCGCACCACCCAACGCTGGTCGTTGATCTGCACGATCCGAGGTGACGATTCCATGACCCTCCTTCCCGCGAACGAGTCGCGCCGCCGCCGCCGGGTGGAAGGTGCGGGCCGCGCACGATCCCCAGCGACTCCCGGCGACGGGGCGGACGCGGTGAAGGCAACATCCATGCTCGTGCGTGCCGCACCTGACCGGCTCCCGCGCCCTTCGTGCACGTGGTGGCACGGCGATGCGAACGGGCACGTGTCGGCGGCCGTCCGCAGCCCTGTCGCGGCGCCGCGACATGCGTGTGCTATTGAAACGCGGCGCCGGCTGCGCGGCTCAGGGAGTACTCGAACTTGCTAATCCCGGCGCCGGCGCGCGCAGGCCCGCCGAATCGGCGGGAGGCAGGCGGCGGGTGCGCGACCACTCGCGCCGCGCCTGGGCCACGCGATCGATGCGATCGATCCACCGCTGGGTGGCCACGTCGTAGCGGGCCAGCACGTTGCCCAGCCAGTAGGGCCGATTCTCCCGCAGCCACGCCTGCTGGTACAGGTCGCGAATCAACGTGAAGCCGTCGCGCAGGTCCTGGGCGCGTCCGTTGACGCCGGCGATATCACTCAGCTGCCGGCCGGCGTCGCTCCGCCCCTCGCGCGATGTGTCGGCGCCGGCAGCGCGGGCGTACATCTGGGCCATCTCGTCGGCGAACTGGAACTTCATGCCGATGAAGTCCATGCGCCGCGCGCCGAGCTCCAGCGCGTCGAGCGCCTCCGGCTCGCGGAGGGCCGGCTGGGCCGACCGTGCCTGATCCACCAGCACCATCGCCGACTCGGCCAGCACTCGCAGGTCGTGCAGTACGGGACGGATTCTGTCGGCCATGAGCACGCCCTCCGGGCTGTAGGGGTCCAGCCAGAAGAGCAGGTCGCTGGCGTCGCCTGCGCCCTGCTTCTGGAGGAGCGTGTGCGCGGCGATGAGCTTCCGCTGCGCCTCGTCGATGCGGCCCGTGCTGTCTCCGTGGAACACCCGGCCGAAGCTGCTCTGGAAGTCCTCGATGCTGCTCTCGCCCGGCTGCCACCCCGCCGCGGCGCCGAAGAGCACGCCATACCAGGTCTGGTTGAACAGCGACTCGCCGTCGTCGTCCCAGGTGGTGTTGAGCTCCCCCGTGGCGCCGAGACGCTGGCCGTCGCGCACGAACCCCTGAATGTTGGCGAGCGCGTTGGCGTAATTCGGGTAGACGCGGTTCCAGTTGTTGACGCCGGGCGCCACCCACGTCTCCAGCCCCGCCTGCACGAATGGCGTGATCAGCCGGTCGAAGCTGCGTGCGGGGCCGTACTCCCACGCCACGGCAATCATGTCCTTCGGCAGGGTCTTCACGAGCTCGGGGCTGTTCTGCGCGATGTCGCCCCAGAAGAGGAAGCGCTCCCGCGCCGCGGCCGCGGCCCCGTCGCGCGTGGCCACGTCGGCCCGCAGGGCCTGCTCGATGTTTTTGAGAAAACCGAGATAGACGGCGCCGAGCCCCTCCTGCTGCACGCTCGCCTGAGTCTGGCCGCGACCCAGCTCGAAGGTCTCATCCGCGCCCAGGTGGACGAAACGACCGGGAAAGAGGGAGTCGATCTCGGCGAACATCTCGCGGATGAGCGTCATCGAGCCCGGCTGCCCCGGCGCGAGCACGTGGCCGTGCGGCGTCTCGGCCAGGGGCGCGTACAGCTCGTATTTCAGGAGGTGGTGCAGGTGCCCGAACGCCTCCTGCTCCGGGATCACCTCGATGTGGTACTGCCGGGCATAGGCCACCAGCGCGCGGACGTCCGCCGGCGACATCGCCCCGCCGGGCGGAGCGGCGAGCGGGTTGCCGCGGTATTCCAGCGTGTGCTCGAAGTACGGCGAGTAGACGTTGATCTTGTAGGCCGCGAAGGTGCGGATCTGCTTCTTCTGGAACTCGAGCGTCGGGACCGGGCCGCGTGAGAGGTCATCGTGCAGCCCCCGGTAGCGCATCGCCGGCCAGTCGCGCACCCGGGCGCGGTGCAGCACGGCGACGCAGCGGCCCGCGGCCGGCGCGCAGTCGCCCTCCACGAGCTGCTTGACGGTCTGCGCGCCGTAGAACACCCCGGCGGAGGTGGCTGCGAGGATGCTGAGGTGCGCAGGCGTGCTGCCGTCCACGACAATGGCGTAGCCCTCGTCGTGCATCGCGGAGTCGAAGTCGAGCCCATGGGTCGCGAGCAGGCGTCGCCCAGTGGCGCTGCCGGTACGCACGAAGCTCACGTGCGCACTCCCGCGCGCCCCCGCGCCGGTGTGCACCGCGATGCCGCGGTCGCGCAGCGCGGCGGCCAGGTCAGTCGCGGCAAAGCGGTCCTCCGCGTTGGCAGGGAGATCGATGGCGATGCCCTCGCGGAGAGGGGTGATGCCGGCGGCGGTGATCTCGCGCGGCTGCGGGATGAGTCGGAGCTGGCCGAAGGCGCTCGCGGGCGTGCCGAGCAGCGCGGCGATCGCGATGGTGCGGAGGGAGTGTGGCATCGCCTATAATAGGGCGGCGGCGAATCGCGTCGCAACGTGACTCCACCGATGCTGGTGGGGTTAGCGCTGATGCGGGCACCACGCCTCGCGCCACCGTCCCCACTCGAAGACGGCGGTGTGATCGCCGTTCACACACTCCCTCCCCAGGGCTCCCATGACATCAGAGCATCATCGTAGGACCGGACGAGCATCGGATGCACGGGTGCGCGGCCGCCTCTCGCTCGGTGCGGCGCTGCTCCTCGCCACGGCGGCGCTCGTCGCCGCACCGGGCACCGGCCGCGTGCTTGAGGCGCAGGAAGCCGGCACCATCGCCGGCACCGTGTCGGCCGAAGGTTCGCGCGAGGCACTCGCCGGCGCACAGATCGTCGTGACCGGCGGCACCCAGCGCGCGGAGACCGACGATCGCGGGCGCTTCCGGCTGACCGGCTTCACCCAACCCGTGGGCACCACGGTCACGCTCGAGGTGCGCCGCATCGGCTACAACGTCGTGCGCGTCCCGGCGCGTGTGGGCGACACGAACGTCGGTGTGTCGCTGCATGAGAACCCCGTGAGCCTGGAGCAGGTGGTGGTCACGGGCACGGCCGGCGCCACGGAGAAGCGCGAGATCGGCAACGCCGTGACCACCGTGAACGCGGCCGCCGTGGTGCAGACCGCCCCCATCTCCAACATGCAGCAGCTGCTGAACGGCCGCGCGCCTGGCGTCGTGATCATGCCCACCTCGGGCGCCGTCGGGACGGGCTCGCAGGTGCGCGTGCGCGGACTCGCCAGCTTCTCGCTGGGCAATGGCCCGCTGCTGTACGTGGACGGCGTGCGCGTGAACAACGACGCCGCTACCGGCCCCGCCAACCAGGCGTTCGGCTCCAGCTCCATCTCGCGCCTCAACGACATCAATCCCGAGGACATCGAGTCCATCGAGATCCTCAAGGGACCGTCGGCAGCGACGCTCTACGGCACCGAGGCCTCCAACGGCGTCATCAACATCATCACCAAGAAAGGCGCCTCGGGCGCGGCGCGCTGGAGCGCGGTGGTGCGCCAGGGCGTGAACTATCTCCAGGACTGGAAGACGCGCTTTCCGACGAACTACGGCCCGATCCACAACGCGGACGGCAGCGCCGGGCCGATCGTCGCCGTCAGCATGGACTCCCTGATCAAGGCCGACGGCGGTGACCTCTTCCGGAACGGGCGGCATCAGGAGACGCAGCTCACGGTGAACGGCGGCACCAGTACGTTCAACTACTACGCGAGCGGCAATCTGATGGACTCGCAGGGCGCGGAGCCCACGAACAACACGCGGAAGTACAGCACACGGCTGAACGTGGGGCTGTCACCGTCGCCCAAGCTGCACCTCAGCGGCGACGTGGGCTATATCACGGGCCCCACGTACCTGAGCGCGGAAGCCGGTTACGGCGGCCGCGTGTGGACCACCCTGCTCGCCACGCCCAAGACGTACAACACCTGGCAGGAAGGGTTCTACAGCTCCATTCCCAGGCAATATGACAAGATCTACAAGTTCTGGCAGGACCTGAACCGCTTCACCGGGAGCGTGAAGCTGGAGCATCAGCCGCTTCCCTGGCTGCAGCACCGGCTCACCATCGGCTACGATCGCACCGGGGAGGGCAACAACTATTACCAGCCCCGGATCGACTCGCTGTACTACTCCTTCGGTTCCGATGCGTACGGGTATCGCGAGCTGGATGGGGTGACCACGGTGTACAAGAGTCTGGACTATAACGCGAATGCCACGTGGAACCCGGCGCCGGCGTACCGCTTCACCACTGCGGCGGGCGCACAGTACTACCACACCTCACACGAGTACCTGCAGGCGTGGGGCTCCATCTTCCCGCCGGGCTACGAGGGGCTGAGCTCCGTCGCGGCCACCACGAGCTCGCCCGGTCAGTATCAGGACTACACCGAGGACGCGACGCTCGGCTACTACGGCCAGGAGCAGTTCGGCTGGCGTGACCGGCTCTTCCTCACCGCTGCCCTGCGCTGGGACAACAGCAGCGCGTTCGGGTCGAAGGTGAATCAGGTGGTGTACCCCAAGTACAGCCTGAGCTGGGTGCTGAGCGACGAGCCGCTGTTCGCGAACAACGCGCTCCTCGGCCACTTCTCGTCCTTCCGCCTGCGCGCGGCCTACGGCGAGGCGGGCAAGGCGCCGGGTACGTACGACGCTGTGCCGACGTACATCCCGGCCACCGGACCGAACGGACAGCCGGCCGTGACGCTGCAGAGCATCGGCAACCCGAACCTGGGACCGGAGCGCGGCAAGGAGTACGAGCTCGGCTTCGACGCCGCCGTGCTGCAGGATCGGCTGGGCGCGGAGGTGACGTACTATCACAAGAAGACCACCGATGCGATCCTCTTCAAGCAGGTGGCGCCGTCCACGGGCTTCCCCGGCACGCAGCCGTTCAACGCGGGCTCCATCCTGAACAAGGGATGGGAGATCGCCATTCGCGGCACGCCGGTACGCAACAATCAGATCACGTGGGACCTCAACGCGAGCATCGCGACCAACGACAATAAGGTTCTGAGCCTGCTCCCCGGCACCAACTTTGTCACCGCGGGTACCTACCTTCGCCACACGGTTGGCTTTCCCGCCTTCGGCTGGTGGGAGCGGCGGCTGGTGAGCGCGCAGGTGAATCCCGACGGCACGGGCATCAAGAGCTCGATGCTCTGCGACGACGGCAAGGGGGGCACCACGCCGTGCTACAACAGCTCGGGCAGCCTGGTGGCCCCGCTCGTGTATCTGGGCCGCTCCGTTCCCCCCACCGAGGGCTCCGTCTCCACGACCCTGGGCTTCCTCAAGAACTTCTCCATCTATACGCAGGTCGATTTCAAGCACGGCCAGAAGAAGATGGACGGCAACACGCGCGTGCGCTGCACGTTCTTCGGGGGCCGCTGCCCGGAGAACTTCACGTCGGCGTTCCCGGTGAACACCCTGGATCCCGTGCGTACCGCGGAGATCAACTCCAACCGCAGCCTGGTGGATTTCCTCATCACCAACGCCAGCTTCGCGAAGTGGCGTGAGCTCACGCTGTCGTACAACGTCCCGGAGCGCTTCGCGCGGATGGCGAACCTCAGCCGCGCGCAGCTGTCGGTCTCCGGGCGCAACCTGCACACCTGGACCAGCTATCAGGGCTTCGAGCCGGAGGCGATGTTCCTCGGCGGCAGCCGCGGCGGCAACGCGGCCTGGGAGCAGACCACGCTCCCGCAGCTCACCAGTTGGATCGTGTCCCTCAGCCTTGGCCTCTGACCGAACGGCGGCCGGCGCGAC
Organism: Gemmatimonadaceae bacterium; assembly: GCA_035273185.1. Lineage (GTDB taxonomy): Bacteria > Gemmatimonadota > Gemmatimonadetes > Gemmatimonadales > Gemmatimonadaceae > AG2. The sequence goes on along the minus strand of DATEPM010000203.1, from coordinate 48,720 downwards.
GAGCAACACACGGCGCGCCGGCGCCCACTCAACCAGGATTCCTCATGACCTTGTATAGATTCTCGAGCGCGACGGTGCGGGCCGTGATGGCGGGCGTCTTCGGCGTCGGGCTCCTCACCGCGTGCAACTCCAACGACCTGTTGAAGGTGCAGTCGCCGAGCCGGATCCCGGCATCCGGCCTGTACGTGCCGGGGAACGCCACGCTGCTCGTCAACAGCGCGATCGCAGATTTCGAGTGCGCCTTCGGCGCCTACGCGGCCGTCGGCGGCCTGATTGGCGACGAGCTGGCCGACGCCACCCAGACCGCCGACCGCTACCCGTACGATCAGCGTACGCTCACGTCGAAGGACGCACGCTACCAGTCGTCCAGCTGCGAGTCCATCGGCGTGTACTCGCCCCTGCAGACGGCGCGCATCTCCGCCGACAAGATCCGGCAGCAGCTCGTGCAGTGGTCGGACCAGCAGGTGTCGGCGCGGCAACTGCTCATCGCCACCGCGAACGCGTACGAGGGCTACGCCGAGCTCCTGCTGGGCGAGGGCTTCTGCAACACCGTCTTCTCCACCGTGAATCCGGATGGTTCCGTCAGCTACGGCGATCCGATCACGCCCGCGCAGGCCTTCGACTCCGCAATCACCCGCTTCAACGATGCCGTCACGGCGGCGCAGGCGGCCGGGGCAAGCGGGGCAGACATCCTGAACCTCGCATACGTGGGCCGCGCGCGTGCAGCGCTGGACAAGGGCGACCTGCCCGCGGCTCGAGCCGACGCGGCCAAGGTGCCGGCCAGTTTCCGGTTTGACATGACGGCGGATGTGACGCCGGGCCGGCGGTACAATCGCGTCTGGGCGCAGAACGGTCTGGCCAGCGGCGGCTCGTACAACGAGGCCGCGTCCGTGGACACCGCGTACCACAGCCTCAATGACCCCCGAGTGCCCGTCAAGAGCACCGGCGACACGTCGCGAACCAAGATCCCGATCTGGGTGCAGACCAAGTTTCCCACCGCCGACGCCCACATCCGGATCGCCAGCGGCGACGAGGCGCAGCTGATCATCGCCGAGGCAGACCTCGCCGCGAACCCCTCGAATTCCCTGGCGATCATCAATACGTTCCGCGCGCGATCCGGGGGGAGCGAGCTGCCCCTGCTGCCCACAGCCACCGCGGCGCAGCTCAAGAGCGCGCTGATCGAGGAGCGCCGCCGCGAGTTCTTCCTGGAAGGGCAGCGGCTGTACGATCTCATTCGCTTCCAGATCGAGCCGTCGCCGCCCGCGGGCGCCAACTTCCCCGGCGGCGGCACCTACGGCTCGCAGCTCTGCATGCCACTGCCGGACGTCGAGCGGTTCAACAATCCGAAGATCGGCGCGTCGGGATAGTCGACAGCCGACGCAGGAAAGCCCGGTGCAGCATCCGCTGCACCGGGCTTTTTCGTGGGCTCAGTACGCGTCCGGCATGTCCTGCGTTACGGAGTCATTGACCTGCTGGCGACCCAACACGATCCAGCATCGTCGGCGGGACGCATCGACGCGAGTTGACGGCACGATTTCCCTCACTGGCCTGCGGCACGCAACCGGCATGGGAAAACGAGAGCCTGCGACGCGAGTGGAGCTCGAGCCGCAACGCGAGGGGTGAGGTACGCGAGTACCCTGTATCGACCGCTCGGCACTGTGCGCCCAAGATTATCCGTCCCGAACCAGGTGTCAGATAGGACCATCGAGTCACCTGGAGCTATCCGCACTGCATAGCGATTCAGATCAATATCCCTCCGGTACATCCGACTCCAGATCTCATGGCGAGCAGAATCGATAACCACGATGTCGAATCCGGCCTGGGGAGATCCTGCAAGCCCCAGCTCGCGCGGTCCATCGGACGTGTTGTGCGCGACGAGCCGGAATCCGAAGATCGGCGCCCCGGCGGCGCAGGCGACGTCGAGCTTCCACGAAAAGCCCTGGGCGAGCGAATCCAGTGGCAGCTTTGGCACTGTGGACGTCTGGCCAACCTGCGGCGTGACTTCCTTGCGCAGGAGGTCCGTGGAGTCGGTCCTCGTCGTTTGTCGACGGGCGCAGCCCGACACGCAAAGGACAAGCAGAGCCGTGAGCGCTTTCGCGATCAGTCCGCCCCCGGCATGTCCGACGCGCGCCGCCTGGGATGCTTGCCACCCGACGCGCCGAGCTGCGCGTCGAAGTGCGTCCACGCCCGCTCCAGGTCCGCGGGGGAGACGTACAGCGGCGCGCCTGCGAGAATGCCCGTCACGTTCTTGAAGGGACGCCCCAGGTGCATTCCGTGCTGATCGATGGTGAGCTCGCGGATGTCCTTGTCATGGACGGAGCCGCGCATCTTCAGCACCGTGATCCCACGCTTCATCTCGCCGAACATCTCCACGTAGCGCAGCAGGACGATGCTGTCGGTGAGGGTGGAGATGTGCCCTTCGGTAATGGACGTGCCCCCCATCAGCGACGGCGTGGTGGCCGTGAACAGCCCCGTGATCTCCTGGTGCTTGATGAACGACGTCAGGCTGATCACGAACTCGCGGAACGCCTTGATCGTCCCCACCCGCTCCAGCGCCGAGAGGCTGTCCAGCGCCACCCGCTTGGGCCGGAACTCCTGCACGATGCGCTGGATCGACAGGAGCCAGTCCTCCAGCCCCGCCACCTCGGGGTAGTCGCACACCACGCGCAGCAGGCCGTCGCGCTCCATGCGCTCGAAGTCCACCCCCCAGCCGCTCGCATTCCGAAAGAGCTGCTCGTGGCTCTCCTCGAAGGCCAGCAGCAGACAGCGTTCGCCGACGTCGGCGCCTCCCTTCATGAACTCCGTGACGGTCAGCGTCTTGCCCGTGCCCGTCGCGCCGGAGACCAGGATCACCGAATCGCGGAAGAAGCCGCCGCCGCACATGCTGTCCAGCTCCGCGTTCCCCGACGAGATGCGCAGGTTGGAGGAGCGCTGCCGCAACTGCATCCCGGAGAGCGGGATGACCACGAGCCCCGCATCGGCGACGATGGTGAAGGGGAACTGCCCCTTCTGGTGGTCGGTGCCGCGGAACTTGAGGATCTCCACCGTCCGTCGGCGGCTTTCGTCCTCCAGCACGTTGCGCAGGATCATCACGTTGTCCGCGATGAACTCCTCCACGCCGAAGCGCGCCACGGGCCCGTAGTCCAGCGTGCGCTCCGCGGTGAGGAGTGCGGTGACGCCCATCGACTTGAGCGCCCACGCGATGCGAAAGAGCTCGCGCCTCACGATGGACTGGTCCGAGAACTGTGAGAAGATGGCGCCGAGGGAATCGACGGCCACGCGCTGCGCGCCGACCTTCCGCACCGCGTGCCCCACCCGCGCCAGCAGCGCGTCCAGATCGAAGGGGCCGCTCTCCACCGTCTCCACGTGCGGATCGGGCGAGGCATCCACCACGGCCAGGCGGCCGTCACGCTCCCACGCCTCGAGGTCCCAGCCGAAGCTCCGCATGTTCTGCCGGATGTCGCTGGCCGACTCCTCGAAGGTGACGAAGACGCCGTGCTGCCCGTAATCGATGATCCCTGCCGCGAGGAACTGCACGGCGAACACGGTCTTGCCGCTGCCCGCCGTTCCCGAGAGCAGGGTGGTGCGATGCTCCGGCAGCCCGCCCTTCGCGATCACGTCGAAGCTCGGGATGCCCGTGGGCAGCTTCTGGACGCGCGAATCTTCGTCGATCTCGGTCATGGCGCCTCACGATCGGAAACGGGATTGTCGGCGGAGCTCCGCACCTGCAATCCCAGCAGCACGCGCTCGCGGTTGGACAGATCACCGATGATGCGGCGCAGCGGCGGCGGCAGCTGCTTGATGAGCGTCGGCGTGGCGAGAATCTTGGCCTCCTCCGCGCGCTCCGGATGCTCCAGCACGTCGATGATCTCCAGCTGGTACCGCCCAGCCAGCTCGTCCTCGCACAACGCGTTGAGGTTCGCCACCGCCAGCTCCGTCCGGGGTGTGCGTCCGGCGACGTAGAGCTGGAGCAGGAACTTATTGGGCGCGGAGTCGTGTCGGGCTCCCGCGTCTCCGGGCACTGGGTTGGAGTCGGCCACGAATTCCTGGTCCTCGTCGCGCGGTAGCGGTTCGAAAGCGGCAGCAGCACTCCAAGCCAATCTACCGCGCGCCGCGGATGCGGTCAGGGGCGTCAGCCCATCCATCCGAGCCCATGCGCTGATCCGGAGCTGAAAGTCCGGGTGCGGGGCACGGACCTTGATTATCCAGCTCGACATGTCTCGCCACGAGCGCACGCGCAGCGATCAGCGCCGGACGGAGGACGGCCGTCTGGAGCAGTTGCGGCTCCGGACGATCGTTGCGCATATCGCCGACGGCATCGTCATTGTCGATCGTTCGGGAATCATACGTTTCGCGAACCCCGCGGCGGAGCGCCTGTTCGGGCGCGCGGCCTCGGAGCTCGTCGGCCGCGAGCTGGGATTCCCCATCGTGGCCGCGGACAAGGCCGAGGTGGAGGTGGTGCGCCCCAACCAGCAGACCGTGACGGTGGAGCTGCGCTACGTCGACATCGACTGGCAGGAGCAGCCGGCGCACCTCATCTCCCTGCGCGACGTCACCGATCGCAAGCGCGCCGAGGAGCGCGCGAAGCAGCTGGACCGCGAGCGCATCGCCCGCATCGAGGCCGAAGCCGCCAACCAGGCCAAGTCGGAGTTCCTGGCGCTGATGAGCCACGAGCTGCGCACGCCGCTCAACGCGGTGATCGGCTACGCCGAGCTGCTGGAGATCGGGGTGGCAGGCTCCTTGTCCCCCGACCAGCAGCGCAGCGTCGCGCGTATCACCGCGAGCGCGCGGCACCTGCTGGGGCTTGTGAACGAGGTGCTGGACCTCTCCCGGGTGGAAGCCGGCCGGCTGTCGCTGGCCATCGGCGTCGGCCGGTCGGCGCGCACCGCCGACGCGGCGCTCGCGCTCGTGCAACCTGCAGCCGAGGCCCGCGGGGTGGCCCTGGTCGCGAAACCAGGCGCCTCCGCGGCAGGCCACGACCAGGTGGTCGCCTACCAGGGCGACGAGGACCGCGTGCGGCAGATACTCGTGAACCTGCTGAACAACGCGGTGAAGTTCACCGCCGCCGGCGGGCGCGTGACGGTGGAGTGGGGCGTGACGCCCCGCGTCGACCCCGAGGCCCGGCTCTCCGGAAAGGGACCCTGGTGCTATCTGCGCGTGAGCGATACCGGCATGGGCATTCCGGTGGAGAAGCTCGGTGCCATCTTCGATCCTTTCGTGCAGGTGGAGGAGGGGCACACGCGCACTGCCGAAGGCTCGGGGCTCGGCCTCACCATCAGCCGGCGGCTGGCGCGGCTGATGAACGGGGATCTCACGGTGCGCAGCGAGGTGGGTCGCGGCTCGGCGTTCACGCTCTGGCTGCCCGACGCGACGGCGGTGGAGCAGCGGGCGGCGCGCTGGCGCACGGAGTCGCCCGAGGCCGCTGCCCGGCTGCTCGGGATGGCCGACGCGGGCCGCGTGTTGGTGCGAGAGCTGGATGCCCTGCTGGATGCGTTCGTCAAGCGGCTGCGCGAGGAGTCCATCGCGCCAGGGGCCGACTCGCTGCGGCGTTGCCAGCTCGCCGACCACGTCGGCGCGTACCTCGCCGACATCGCCACCCTGCTAGCCGCCATCGAGGAGGGACAGGGGCGGCCCTCGGTGGTGGTGGCCGATGCGGGGAAGATCCAGTCGGTGATCTCGGAATCGCACGGGGCGCAGCGCGCACAGCTGGGGTGGACGCCGGACGCCCTGCAGCGGGAGTGGGTGATCCTCCGCGAGGAAACGGAGCGCCTGCTGCAGCGGCACGCGCGCGGCATCCCCGAGGGGGCGGTGGCCGAGGCGCAGGTCGTCATCGCGCGCGTCATCGATCAGTCGGCGGAGATCAGCGGCCGTGCCCTCGCCCGGGCAGCTGGGCTGGCGGGACAGGCGCACCGGCACGCGCTGCTGCGCAAGCCGTCCGGGCGCTGACGCCCGGCCCCGAAGGGCTGCTCGACCGCTTCGACGATCGCTGGTCGCGCGTGATGCACGCGCTCGCCCGGTCGCGCGTGATCCGCGTGCCGCATCACCGCACGTGATCATGTGCTCGCCCCTTGACCTCACGTGGTGAGTCCCTCACATTGTGAGTCCCTCACCCGGTGAGTGCCTGATGCGGGCGGCCGCGGGGAGGCACCACTCACGTGAGGCACCATGCCCCGATCGTCACTCGGATTGCTGCAGGGTACCGTGGACGTGCTGATCCTCCGCACGCTGTCCTGGGCCTCCATGCACGGCTACGGCATCTCCCGCTGGATCAGCGACCGCAGCGCGGGCGCGCTCGCCCTGGAGGATGCCGCCCTCTATCAGGCGCTGCACCGCCTGGAGCGCAAGGGACTGGTGCAGTCCGAGTGGGGTATCACCGAGAAGAACCAGCGCGCCAAGTACTACAAGCTCACCCCCGCCGGGCGGCGCCAGCTCAGAACCGAGGTCGCGGAGCTGCGGCAGTACATGGCCGTGCTGTTCCAGGTGCTGGACCCCGCGTCACGTATCCATGCCACGAACTCCAGGCATCCGGCGTGAATTCCGCTTCCCCTGGCGCAACCGCCGCCAGGTGGCGGAGGACGTGGACGCCGAGCTGGCCTTCCACCTGGCCCGACGGGCGGAAGAGCTCGTGGCGGCGGGTCTCTCCGCCGACGATGCCCGGCGTGAGGCGGCACGGCGCTTTGGCGATCTCGAATACACCACACGCTACTGCCGCGACGAGGACGTGCGCCGCGAGCGGGAGTCCCACCACATGGTGAAGCTCGAGGCACTCCGGCAGGATCTGGTCTACGCCCTTCGCGCGCTGCGGTCCGCGCCGGGGTTCGCCGTCGTCGCCCTGCTCACGCTGGCGCTCGGGATCGGCGCCAACACCGCGATCTTCAGCGTGGTGCGCGGCGTGCTGCTTCGCCCGCTCCCCTTTCCCGATGCGGACCGGGTCGTGCGCATCTGGCACGCGAGCGCGGCGGACAACGACTATCGCTCGCCCCTGTCGGAGCCGGACTTCAAGGACTGGAGCGCGGCGGCCAGCCGCTTCACGTCGCTCGCCGGGTACTGGTACGCGCCGGGCGGCAGCGGCGCGGACCTCACGGGCGTCGGCACTCCCGAACGGCTGGAGGGCGCCTTCGTCACGCCGGAATTCTTTCCGACGCTGCGCGCCGCCGCCCTGGTGGGCCGCACCATCCGGCCCGACGAAGCCGTGCAGGGCAACGATCTGTACATGGTCATCAGCTACGGGCTGTGGCAGCGCCGCTTCGGCGGCGATCCCGTGGTTGTGGGGCGCCCCCTCACGATCAACGGCGTGCCGCGCACGGTGCTCGGCGTCATGCCGCCCGACTTCACCTACCCTGCGGACCGCATCGATTTCTGGATCCCGCTCTCCACCATCCCGGCGACCGCCATCGGCCGCGGCCGGGTGAGCCGTTTTCTGGACGTGATCGGCCGGCTGAAACCAGGCGTCACCGTGGCGCAGGGGCGCGACGAGCTCGCGGCGATCGCGCGGCGGATCGCGGCGCGCGAGCCGGCCGACAAGAACTTCACCGGAGTGACCGTGGTGCCAGTGCGCGAGGCGATCCTGGGGCCCGTCGAGCGTCCGCTCCTCCTGCTCCTGGGAGCGGTGGCGTTCGTGCTGCTCATCACGTGCGTGAACATCGCCGGCCTGCTGCTGGCGCGCGCGACTTCGCGCGAGCGGGAGCTGGCCGTGCGCTCGGCGCTGGGCGCTGGGCGCGGCCGGATCGTGCGGCAGCTCCTCACGGAGAGCCTGGTGCTCGCGTTCCTGGGCGGGACACTCGGTGTCGGCCTGGCATACCTGGGCGTGCACGCGTTGGGAGCCATTGGCGCGGCCGAGCTGCCGCGCGCGTCGGAGATCCGGATCGACGCCACCGTGCTGCTGTACGCGCTCGGCGTCTCCATGGCGGCGGGGCTGCTCTCCGGCGTGCTCCCCGCGCTGCGCGCGGCGTCGCGCAACCTGCAGGGGATGCTCCGCGCCGGCGCTCGCGGTAGCGTGGGGGCCGGCCACCGCCTGCGCGGCGCTCTGGTGATCGGCGAGGTGGCGCTGGCCGCGATCCTCGCGGTGGGCGCCGGGCTCGCGACCCGCAGCTTTGCGCACCTGCTGAACGTGGATCCGGGGTTCCGTCCGGAGCACCTGCTCACGGTCAAGCTGAGCATACCAAGCTCCTATTTTGATGCCGACCGCGCGCAGGCGTACTATCAGGAGATCCTGGCGCGCGTGGGCGCGGTGCCCGGGGTGCGCGCCGTGGGATCGGCCAAGTACCTGCCCCTTCGCGGCACGGGGGAGCCCTGGCCGTCGCTGATCGTGCCGGGTACGGTGGGGGGCCCGGGCGATCGCGAGATCCGGCTGCCGGTGCTGCACGTGAGCGCTGGGTATTTCCACGCGATGGGCATCCCCGTGCGCGCGGGTCGCACCTTCACCACCGCCGATGACGGCAAGCATCCCGTCGTGCTCGTGGTGAACCAGGAATTCGTGCGGCGCTACTGGCCGGCGGGGTGGGACGCGGGCAGGGTGCTGCGGGCGGGAGATACGCCGATCCAGATCATCGGCGTGGTGGGCAACGTGCGCCAGCGCAGCCTCACCGAGCCCGCGGAGCCGATGGGGTACATCCATTACCTCCAGAACATGCGCTCCGGGATGAATCTGGCCATCCGCACCGCCGGCGATCCGCTGTACTACGTGAACGCGGTGCGGCAGGCCATCTGGTCGGTGGACCCGCGGCAGACCATCACCAGCATCGAGCCCATGTCCGCGGTGCTGGGCGATACCGTCGCCCGGCCGCGCCTCCTCACCTCGCTCCTGCTCCTCTTCGGCGCGATGGGTCTGGCGTTGGGTGCGCTGGGCCTCTACGGCGTGCTCTCGTACACCGTGAGCCAACGCCGCCAGGAGATCGGGGTGCGCGTCGCGCTCGGCGCCACGCCGGGGAGCGTGCTCGCGCTGGTGGTGCGGCAGGGCATGACGCTGGCGCTCGTGGGCGTGGTCGCCGGCATCGCGGGCGCGCTGCTCCTCACCCGGCTGATGGCCGCGGTACTCTACCAGGTGCGCACGACTGATCCGGCGACCTTCGCGGCCGTGGTGCTGGTGCTGTTGGGCACCGCGCTGCTCGCCAGCTGGCTACCGGCGCGCCGCGCCCTGCGCATCGATCCGGTGCAGGCGCTGCGATACGAGTGAGGTGAGCGCACGATTCTCGGTCGGGCATGCATCGTCGGTCCGGGATGCCTGTCCGACAGCTCGCGGTCGGAATGCCGGTGTGCGCCAGTCTGGCCCAACTGACCGAGGGTGAGGCATGCGGCGGATGCTATCAGATCATCCGCGAACCGTCGCGACCGGCGGGTTCTGGAGCTTCGGTGATTCGTGGACGATCTTCCCGCCGAGATAGGCCGTGCGGATCACCACGCTCAGGGTCCACGCGGTGATCACGGCGACGACCACCCGCAGCCACACGGGGGGCAGGCTTGCGACCTCCCGTCGCAGCATCCGCCACCACGTGTACGCGCTCGCGGCTCCCATCACGAGCACCGAGAAGAGCGCGAATCCCGCGGCCTGATCGTGCTCGTCCACCGCCGCGCGCACGATATACCAGGTGTTCCGGAGCGCGTCCGCGGCCGCATCTCCGGTGAGGAACGTGGGATAGATGCTGATCCCCGCGAGGGTGAGCGTCGCGACGGCATACAGCCAGAGCCCGCGGCGCCTGAAGATCAGCGCCAACACGAGCACCGCACTTCCCACGGTGGTGAGGACGATCGGGAAGTGGTTTATCAGCGTGTGAATGTAGGGCCAGTTCACAAGGCCTCGCGTGGAAGGAGTCCGGCAGCGGCTGAACGCTGCCGCGCGCCCTGGATGCCGTCAAGCGCAGGACTGATCGGTGCGATGCCGCCGGCACGCGTGGGCGCCGTCAGGAGCGAAAGTAGTTCTCGATGGCCAGCGTGACGAGCGCGCGAAAGTGCTGCTCGCGGAGATGCGCCGGCACACGCTCCGCGCTGCGGGTGAGGCGCGGCTTGAGCGCGACGATCAGCTTTTCCGGCGGCACGTTGTGCCTGCGCGCGATGGACGAGCACGACTGCACCGCGTCGGCCACGGCGCGCGACGTCGAGGCATCTCCGGTGCCGCTCGCGGCCGCGGCATCGAGCGCCGCGACCAGTTGATCGAGGGCGGCGGCAAGCTCCGCTGGTGTGTCGTCAGGCATCCGGTGGGGCGACTTCGGCTCGGCAGACATCGGTGGCATGACAGGCGCGTCCCCTGGTCCGGCTGCGGCGCCGTGGGACGGCTCGGGCGGGCATGTAAGCAGGATGAAAGTGCCGTAAGATGCCCCCGCCCCGAGAGAACGCAAGTGCGGGCGCGAACGCGCACGTCCCCGTCGTTGGCAGATGTCGTTCACCCGATTAGGTTTGGGGCTCAGCATGACCACGCGTGCACGCATACTGGAAGCTGCCGCACGGCTGTTCTCGCAGCTTGGCTACGAGGGGACGACCACGCGGCGCATCGCACACGAGGCGGGTGTCAGCGAGGTGACCGTGTTCCGGCAGTTCCGGACCAAGGATGCCCTGCTGCACGAGGCGCTCGCGGAATCCGAAGTCGCCGCTGCCGTGAAGGCGCTCCCCGAGACGCCGGAGAACCCGGAAGCCGAGCTCGCGCGCTGGTGCGCGGGGTACCTCCGGCAGCTGCGCGGCTCGCGTGCGGTGATCCGCCGGGCCATGGGCCAGCTGGCCGACCGCCCCAGCATCGTGCCGCACGCCACCGCATATCCCGCCACGGCACTGCGCGTCCTTCGCGAATACCTGCTGCGCGCCGAACGGCGACGGCTGCTCCCCGAAGGCTTCGACGTCACCGCTGCCGCGACGGTGCTGGCCGGCGTGCTCTTCGCCGACGCGCTGGGGCGTGATCTGATGCCTGACGAGTTCCCGCGCCCGGCGCGCACCGCACCGGAGCGCTACGTGCGCATCGTGCTCGGAGGCTGTGCGCGCCAGGGGCCGGATCGGGCGGCGGGGGCGCGGGCGGGGCGCTTCGACCGCCGCCACTCGACACATGTGCCGGCGTCCAGCGCCGCGCACGTCGACGGCTCGAAGCGCTGACCTCCCGCAGCAACTGATCCCGCCGTAACGCCTTCCAACAAGCGGAAACCCGCTTACGCCGATCGCAGCGCTCCGAGCGGATCGATCCGGCTCGCCCGCCCCGCGGGAATCCACACGGCCAGCAGCGCCACGATGGCGAGCAGCAGCGGCACACCCAGGAACACCAGCGGGTCCCGGCTCTGCACGCCGAACAGCAGACTGCTCATATAACGCGACAGCGCGAACGCGGCGGCGACGCCGATCACCACACCGGTGATGGCGAGGCGCATCCCCTGCAGCACCACCATCGTCCGCACCGCGCCCGGCTCTGCGCCGAGCGCCAGCCGGACGCCGATCTCCAGCGTCCGCTGCTGCACGGCGTAGGCCATCACGCCGTAGATGCCGATGGCCGCCAGCGTGAGCGCCGAGATCGCGAAGATCGTCATGAGCAGCGCGTTGAACTGCTCGCGCGACGTTGATCGCGAGACCACCTCGTCCATCGTCCGCACGTCGGAGACGGGCAGCGCCGTGGCCTGGCGAAGCTGCGCCTGTACGGCAGCGTTCAGCGACATTGGCGGCACCTTGGTGCGGATCACCCACACCAGCGGTGAGAGCTTCGCGTTCAGCTGGTTGACGGCGTCCGGCACCTGCGCCTGCGGGATGAACATCTTGGGGCCGGGGTCCTGATTCAGCCCGTTGTCGCGGCTGTCGGCCACGACGCCGATGATCTGCCGGTCCGGCTCGGTGGCGAACTCGCGCATGATGCCGCGGCCGATCGTCAGCCGGTCGGTGAGTGGATCGCTGGTCTTCCAGTACTGCTTCGCCATCGACTCGTTGATGATGACCACCGGCGTGCTCGCCTGATCATCTCGATCGGTGAACGCCCGGCCCCGCAGCACCGGAATCTTGAACACATCGAAATAGCCGGGCGATATCGTCGTCCAGGAGCCTCCGCCGTGCCATGGTCCTTTTTCGAGCGGCCGGCCCACGACCTTGAACGGCAGCCCGAAGCCTCCCTCCAGCGGTAGACAGCACGAGGCGCTGGCCGTCACGACACCCGGCAGCGCGCGGAGCCGCTCGATGCCGTCGTGTATGGCCAGTTGCACGGCGGAGGACGTCTGGAAGCGCTGCCCGGCGAACGACATGCGCATGGTCAGCACGTTGTGGGCGTCGAACCCGGGCGGCACCGCGCGCAGCGCTAGCGAGGTGCGAATCAGAAGTCCGGATCCGATGACCAGCGTCAGCGCGAGCGCCACCTCCAGCACCACGAGGGTCGAGCGGAGCCGGTTGTGCCGGCCGCCGCCGGCCGAGCCCGAGCTCTCCCGCAGGACGCTGTTCAGATCTTCACGCGATGCGTGCAGCGCGGGCACCACGCCGAAGAGCAGCCCAGTGCCGATGGACACCGCGGCGGTGAACGCCGCCACGCGCCAGTCCAGGTGCACCAGCGAGCCCCCCTCCCCGACCCGCGGCAGGCCGGCGGTGTTGATCGAGAGCAGCCAGCGGATGCCGACCAGTCCCAGGCCCAGCCCCAGCACTCCACCGATCACCGAGAGCAGCACGCTCTCGGTCATCAGCTGTCTGACGATGCGGCTCCGGTCCGCGCCGATGGCCGCGCGGATCGCCATCTCGCGCTTCCGTGCCGTGGCACGCACCAGCAGCAGGTTGGCCACGTTGGCGCACGCGATCAGCAGCACCCCCGCCACGGCCGCGAGCAGCACCGTCAGCAGCGATTTGGAGTTGCGAATGAACACGTCCTGGACGCGCTCGACGCTGAAGCCGTTCCCCTCCCCCAGCGCGTCGGGGAACTTCTGCTGGAATCCGCTGGTCGACTGCGCCACCCGCGCCTTCCCCTGCTGCAGGGTGACGCCGGGCGCGAGCCGGCCCGCCGCCATGAAGTAGTGCCCCTGATCGTTGCTATTGGGATCCAGCTGGAACGGCGTCCAGACGTCGGGCGAATCGCCGAACTCGGACGGGTCGAACCCCGGCGCGATGACGCCGATGACCACGTACGGGTCGCCGCTGAGCGAGATGGTCTTCCCGACGATCTTCGGGTCGCTGCCGAAGCGGCGGCTCCACCATCCATGCGACAGCACCGCGACGCGCGCACCGCCCGGCCGGTCCTCCTCGGCGGAGAAGGTCCGGCCAAGCAGCGTCCTCGCTCCCAGCAGCCGGAAATACGCGGCGCTCACCTGTCCCAGGTTCACCTGCTCGGGCGTGTCGCCGCCCGTGAAGTTGGCGATCCCGGTGCGCATCGCCGACACGTCTCGCACCGCGGGGCTCTGCTGCCAGAACGCGAACTTGGCCGGAGAGGCCGCCGGCCCCGAGCCGCCGCCCTTGTAGGTGTTCATGAAGAACACGATCCGGTCGGGATCCGGATAGGGGAACGGCCGCAGCAGGATAGCGTCCACCACCGAGAACACGGCGGTGGTGGCGCCGATACCGAGCGCCAGCGCCGCCACCGCAGCAAAGGTGAAGGCGCGCTGCTGACGGAGCACCCGCAGCGAGTACCGGAGATCCTGAAGGAAGCGCTCCACGCGGATTGTCCTCGGGAAGGGGTGCTCCATGCCGGCCACGCGCGCAATCGTGGCATAAGTACGGGCGTGCCGATTAAGCGGATCCGCTGCCGGAACCGCCTTTCAGGAATACAGAGTCTGAGTCTGGGGAGTTTCACCGATCGTTGAAGCAACTGGGCCGATCACCGATCTTTGGACATGGCCGGGCTCGAGCTCGTGCTCCTGCTGCTCGCGGTCTCGACGGGACTGCGCATCCTTGCCGGGCGCCTCGGGCTCCCGTACTCGGCGCTGCTCGTCGTCGGTGGGCTGATGCTGGCGTTCGTACCGAACCTGCCGCGCGTCGAGCTCTCCCCCGACGTCCTCTTTCTCGTCTTCGTCCCGCCGCTGCTGTACTGGGGAGCGGCCTCCTTTCCGCTGCGTGACTTCCAGCGCGAGTTGGGGCCGATCCTCCGGCTCGCGATCCTGATGGTGCTGGTATCGGTGGCAGCCGTGGCCGTCGTCGCACACGCGTTGGACCCGGCGTTCACCTGGGCGGCGGCATTCACGCTCGGCGCCATCGTGTCGCCCCCAGATCCTGTCGCCGTACTGTCGCTCATGCGCTCGCTCCGCGTGCCTCGCGCCGTCGAGAGCATCCTGGAGGGCGAGGGGCTGCTCAATGACGCCACGGCCCTGGTGGCGTACCGTATGGCGGTGGCCGCCGCGGTCACGGGCGCCTTCTCGCCCTGGCGCGCCGCGCTTCAGTTTCTCGTCGCCGGGGCTGGCGGCCTGGCCATCGGGGTCGTCATCGGCGTCGTCGTCGTCCGGCTGCACCGGCTCACGCGGTCAGTGGACGTCGCGGAGAACACAGTCTCGCTGCTCACTCCCTTCGCCGCCTTTCTCTCGGCGGAGCTGGTCGAAGCCTCCGGCGTGGTGGCGGTGGTTGCCGCCGCAATGTACGTCGCGCGCAACGTGCAGGATGTCGGAAGCCCCGCCACCCGCCTGCAGAACTCGGCCATGTGGGCGGTGGTGACTTTTCTGCTCGAGTCGCTCGTGTTCATTCTTGTGGGCCTCGAGCTTCCGTACGCCACGCGCGCGCTGGACGGATCCACGATGGCGTCGCTGCTGCGCGAAGGCGCGATCGTCTGTCTCTGCGTCGTCGTCGTGCGGATCGCCTGGGTGATGCCGAGCACGTACGTGGGGCGCACGCTCGGCCGGTGGATGCGTGGCACCCACGAACCCCTGCCGTCCTGGCGCGTGGTGCTGTTCGTGGGCTGGGCCGGTGTGCGCGGGGGGGACTCGCTGGTGATCGCACTGGCGCTCCCCCTCACCGTCGCCGGCGGCGCCGATTTCCCGGCGCGCGAGCGGATTCTGTTCATCACCTTCAGCGTGATCCTGGTGACGCTCGTCCTCCAGGGTCCCACCCTGCGTCCGCTAGCACGCTGGCTGCGGCTGCACGACGACGGGCGCGCCGAGGACGAGGAGGCGCATGCGCGGCTTGCCGCCGCCGAGGCGGGGCTGCGCGTGCTCGACTTGCCCGCGCTCGCCGATTCGCCGTATCCGGAGGTGCCGCGCTATCTCCGTCAGCGGCACCGGCAGCGAGCGCGCCGCTGGGCGTCGCGCGAGGCCCGGCTGCTGGAGCGCCGCCCGGACGAACGGCCGCATGATCATGCCGTCGCGGCTCCGTCGCACGACGCCGGCGTGCTCGATGAACATCGTGCCGCGGAGTATCGCCGCATCCGCTCGGGGATGATTCACGCCGAGCGACGTGCACTGCTCGAGCTCCGCGACCGCGGAGAGATCGGCGACGACGTCATGCGTGGCGTCCAGCGCGAGCTGGACCTGGAGCAGGTGCTCCTGGACAGCCCGGAGCCGGTGGTGGAGTCGTCGAGTGAGGCGGGGCTCACCGGGCCGCAGGATCGGTGACGGCGGGAGCGCGGGGCTGACGCGACCGGCGCGCCAGCCGGCTGCTCCACCAGTCACGCGCTGGCTGTCCCCTCGCGTCGGTGATAACGTAGCCCGGCCGCCGTGGCGCCTTCCACGATCTCAGAGGACTTTCATGCGACCGTTGTACTGGCCGTCGGTGCTCCTGCTGGTGCTCGCCTCGAGCCTACCCGCTCAGACCAGGACCATCGCCGAACGACTCGGCTATCCCGCACAGACGAAGCTGCTGATCCTGCACGCGGACGACCTTGGCGTGGCCCATTCGGAAGACGTGGCGAGCTTCGCCGCGCTGGACCGGGGTGCCGTGTCGTCGGCGAGCGTGATGATGCCGACGCCGTGGGTCACCGAGGTGGCGGGCTACGCAAAGGCGCACCCCGACGCGGACATCGGCCTGCACCTCACCCTCACGAGCGAGTGGCAGACCTATCGCTGGGGGAGCGTGGCGTCGAGGGACAGCGTCCGCAGCCTGCTCGACACGGCGGGTCTCTTTCCCGCCGACGTGCCGCCGGTGGCGGCCGCGAAGCCGGCAGAGGTGGAACGCGAGCTCCGGGCGCAGATCGCGCGTGCGCTCGCGCTGGGCATCCATCCCACCCATATCGATAGCCATATGGGTGCCCTCTTCGCCACGCCCGACCTCATCGCGACGTACGTGAAGGTGGCGCACGAGTGCCACCTGCCGTTTCTGGCCGTGAAGCAGCTCGCCCGTGCCGCGCCCGGCGCACCGTTCACGGACCGGGACATCATGCTGGACACGGTGGTGATCGCCGGCCCGGACGTGCCGCGCGACCAGTGGAAGGCGTTTTACCTGAACGCGATCGCCCGGCTCCGGCCCGGCCTCTCGGAGATGATCGTGCACCTCGGACACGACGACGCCGAGCTGCGGGCGGTGACCGTGGATCACGAACCCTATGGTGCCGCGTGGCGCCAACGCGACTACGACGTCGTGACCAGCCCCGAGTTCCGGCAGGCGCTGCAGGAGCACCACGTGGTCCTCGTCAGGTGGAGGGACGTGTACCGGGCGGCGCAGCAACCCTGACGCGTGGCCGCTGGCGCTTGACGGACGGGCGTCCGCCCGCGAGCATCGTGCATCCATCCACCCCCCTCATGACGACTTCCGGTCTTCCGGGCGCCGCGGCCGCTGGTCCGCTCGCCGATCCGCTCACCGACCACCCGCGCCCCGGCAGTGCGCCCGGCGGCTTCTTCGGACACCCGCGCGGCCTCTCCACGCTCTTCTTCACCGAGATGTGGGAGCGCTTCAGCTACTACGGCATGCGCGCCTTTCTCATCCTGTACATGGTGCACGTGCTCGGCTTCGACGATCGCCGGGCGGGCTCGATGTACGGGACGTACACCGCGAGCGCGTGGGCGGCCGCCATCGTCGGCGGGATCATTGCCGACCGATGGCTCGGCCAGTACAAGAGTGTGCTCATAGGCGGCATCATCATCGCCCTGGGCCACTTCACACTCGCCTTTCACCCCCTGCCCTTCTTCTACACGGGGCTCGGATTGATCGTCATCGGCACCGGGCTGCTCAAGCCGAACGTAAGCGGCATCGTCGGGTCGCTCTATGAACCCAGCGACGCGCGGCGCGATGCCGGCTTCTCCATCTTCTACATGGGCATCAATCTCGGCGCGGCGCTCGGGCCGTTCATCGCCGGCGGCATCGCGCAGAAGATCGACTGGCACCTCGGCTTCGCCTGTGCCGGCGTGGGGATGACCCTCGGGCTGGTGCAGTACGTCGCCGGCCGCAAGCGGCTGCAGCCGGCCATCGAGCGCCTGGAGCGGCAGCGGCACGAGGCCCGCGCGGCTGCACGCGCCAGGCGGAACGACCCGGCGCAGGCGGCGGCGCAGCACGCCGGCGAGCCGACGTTCGGCGGGTTCACGAAGCTGGAATGGAAGCGGCTCGCCGCGATGGCCGTGTTCTTCGTCTTCGCCGCCATCTTCTGGGGTGCGTACGAGCAGGCCGGCTCCACGCTGAACCTCTTCGGCGACCGGTACACCCGCACGTCCATCCTGGGCTTCAGCTTTCCCTCCAGCTGGTTCCTCACCGTCCAGGCGATCTTCGTCATCGTGCTGGCGCCCGCGTTCGCGTGGCTGTGGGTGCGGCTCAAGGACCGCGAGCCATCCACGCCGGCCAAGTTCGCCATAGGATTGTTCTTCACCGGATTGTCGTTTCTGCTGCTGCTCATCCCCGCGTTCCAGCTGCAGGATTCGCCGGGCATTCGCGTGAGCCCCTTCTGGCTGATCGGCTGCTACTTCATCCAGGAGCTCGGTGAGCTGGCGCTCTCGCCGGTGGGGTTGTCGGTGTTCACGAAGCTCTCGCCAGTGCGCATCGTGGGTTTCATGCTGGGCGTCTGGTTCCTGGCCGACTCGGTAGGAAACAAGGTGGCCGGCTTCGCCGCGGGGTTCATCTCCTCGGCCCCGCTGCCGCAGCTCTTCGGCGTAGTGGCCGCCGTATGCCTCGGCGCCTCACTCATCGCCTTCCTGATCGTCAAGCCGGTGCGGTCGCTGATGGGCGGGGTGCACTGATTTTCGAAAAGAGCGGGAGCTGCGAATAGGGCGGGAGCTGCGAATAGAGCGGGAGCTGCGAATACAGCGGGGATTGCGAATAGAGCGGGAGCTGCGAATAGAGCGGGGATTGCGAATAGAGCGGGACCTGCGAATAGAGCGGGGACTGCGAATGGAGCGGGACCCACTCTATTCGCAGTCGCCGCTCTTCTCGCAACCTACTCCACTTCCACGGCGCCCGCGGGCGCGAACACCTCCACTGAGAAGGTGAACCGGCGCTGCTCGCCGGGCTGGATGGCACCGACGCCAACGATCTGGCGCGTCACCTCCTCGCCGCGATCGTTGGTGATCGAGATCAGCACGGCGTACTCCCACGCCTCCCCCGCGTCCGGGTGGCGAATCGACCCCTCGACACGCAGCGGGGAGAAGGTGGGGGCCACGGCGCCCCCACCCGCACCTGGTGCGAAGCGCAGGTGCTTCCGGCAGGAAGGACAGACGCTCGTGCTCTGCAGGATTACCGCCCGACAGTGCGGGCAGGTGCGCGTGGCACCAGCCGGCGTCCTCCGGACGGTGCTCACGAGACCTGACGATTCCCCAGAGACAGCGTCGATTTCCCGGGCAGCAGCTCGTCACCCCAGCCGAACTCCACGCGGCCGCGCATCCGCGAACCCGAAGCTACTGTGAGCGTGCCCGCTTTGAGATCGCCGTTGAGCACCCCCGTGGTGAGCAGCTCCACGCTGGCCGCGCTCTCGATGTTGCCCTCCACCTCGCCACCGATCGTGACGGAGTTCGCGCGCACGCTGCCCGTGAGTTTGGCGCCCGCGTCGATCGTCAGATCGCCCTGAATGTGCACGTCGCCCTCGAACCGGCCGGCAATGCGCACGTGTCCCGTGCCGTCGATCTTTCCGGTGATGGTGATGTCGGCAGCGATGATCGACTCCTTCGCCTCACGCGGCGCCGGCCGCCGGGTCGTGGCCGGGGCGATGTCCACCGGGTGCTCGGGCTCTCGCTTCACAACGGGTTCCGACGTAATCATCGTCGTCGCTTCCTTGGTGGTCGTGGTGGGTTCCTTCCAGATTGCCATGATGCAGCATCCTGTTTTTGGGGAGCGGGATCGATATCAGCGGGCCCGCGGGCGCGCTGTTACGCGCGTCACGAAAATTTCGAGAGAATTTCGCGGTCGCGTCCGCCAGGGATGGCCGCTAACTCTCCCGTAGCGCGACCACCGGATCGATCCGCGACGCGCGCCTCGCCGGCAGGTACCCGCTCGCCACGGCGACGACGCCCAGGAGCGCGATCGCGGCCGCGTAGGTGATGGGATCCGCGGCCGTCACCCCGTACAGGAACCCGGTGAGCATCCGTCCGGCCACCCAGGCGCCCATCGTCCCGAGCGCCACCCCGGCGATCGCCAGCTCCACCGTCTCGCGAATGATTCTCCCCTGCACCTGCCTGGCCTGCGCGCCGAGCGCGATGCGGAGGCCGATCTCCTGGGTGCGATGGGTCACCGTGTACGAGATGACGCCGTAGATCCCGAGCAGGGCGAGGCAGAGCGCGAACAGCGAGAAGCCGCCCAGGAGCGCCGTGAAGAACCGTCGCGGCGAGGCGGCCCGATCCACGGCGCCCTGCAGCGTCTGCACCTGGTTCGTCGCCAGCTTGGGCACTACCGGTGTGAGCACCGTGCGCAACGCTCGCACGAGCGACGCGGGCTCGAGCGTCGTGCGCACGATGAGGGTGAGCGAGGAAAAATCGAACACCTGCCGGAGCGGGAGGTACACCTCGATCCCGGCGGCGTCCTCCAGCGTGAGGTGCCGCACGTCGCCGACGATGCCGACGACGCGGCGATCGTCGCCTCCCACGCGGAGCAGCTTGCCCACTGCGTCCCGGCCCGGCCAGAACGTCTTCGCGCCCGTCTCGTTGATCACCACCACCTTCTCCCGCGACTCCACGTCCTCCGGCGAGAGATCACGTCCGGCGATGATGCGCATTCCCATCGCGCTCACGTATCCGTCGGTCGCCACCCGGATGAACCCCGCGCGCCACAGCCCCTTCACGTACTCCGCGCCGCCGACGGACACCCCCCAACTGCGGTTCTCGCCGAGTGGAAGGCCATCCGCGATCGTCGCCGCCTGGACCCCGGGCATCTGTCGCGTCAGCCGGAGCACCTCGTTCACGTAGGAGACCGCCTGCTGGTTCGTCGCGAAGGCGCTGTCCTGCCGATCCGGATCGACGCGCACAGCGACCACCCGTTCCGGACGGAAGCCGAGGTCGACGTCGAGCACCTTGAGGAAGCTGCGAATCAGGAGGCCGGAACCGACGAGCAGCACGCACGCCAGCGCGATCTCCGACACCACCAGGGCGCGGCGCACCCACTGGGCGCGCTTGCCGTCCGTGGCGGACCGCCCCGCCGCCTTGAGCGCCGCATGCACGCCGGTCTCCGAGATCTGCAGTGCCGGCGCCAGGCCGAATGCGATGCCCGCGACGATCGCGAGCAGGACGGTGAACGCGAGCGCACCCGCATCGACCGAGACGTTGCCCAGGAGCGGCAGACTCACGGCGTCCATGTGCGCGATCGCCCGCGTCCCGACGACGGCGAGCAGCAGCCCGAGCGCCGCCCCGCACGACGACAGCACGAGGCTTTCCGTCAGCAGCTGCTGCACCAGGCGCCGGCGCCCCGCTCCCAGCGCGGCGCGGATGGCCATCTCCTTCTGCCGGGTGGTGGCGCGCGCGAGGAGGAGGTTCGACAGGTTCGCGCAGACGATGAGCATCACGATGCCCACCGCGAACGCCAGCACCTCAAGCCCCAGCCGCGCGCGCCCGCTCACCCGGTCGCGCAACGACTCGACGATCGGCGCGAACCGGTTCTCGTTGGGATGCTCGCTCGTTATGCGCGGTCCGAGCACGCTCGCCTCCGCGGCGGCGCCGGCGAGCGTCGCGCCTGACCTCAGCCGGGCGATGATCGCGAGCGTGTTGCCCCAGCGGTTCGTTTCGGGCGTGAGCGGAAAGGGAGTGAAGATGTCGATGCGGGCACCGGGCGCGAACACCGAGCCAAAGTCGAACGTCTCCGGCAGCACGCCGACGATGGTCGTCGCGATCCCGTTGAGCGTGATCGCGCGGCCCACGATCGCCCGGTCGGACGAGAAGCGGCGCTCCCACAACGCGTGGCTGATCATCGCCACGTTCGGACCGTGCCACACACTCTCTTCCGCCGTGAAGTTTCGTCCGATGGCGGGATGCACGCCGAGCAGCGGGAAGAAGTTCCGGGTTACGGGCACGGCGCTGAGACGAATCGCGTCGCTCGGCCCGCTCAGCTTCATGTCGCCCACTCCGTAAAACGCGAAGTACCCCGCCACTTCATTGAACGAGCGATTCTCCCGCACCAGCGAGAGATACGGATCCACCTGGAAGGTCTGCGCGGACATCCCAGGGTCGCGGCCATTCTGCACCCACACCAGCCGCCCGGGATCCGCAAAGGGCAGCGGACGCAGAAGCAGCGCGCTCGCGACGCTGAACACCGTCGCGCTCGCGCCCACGCCGAGCGCCACGATGACGACCGCGAACGCGGTGAAGCCGGCGTCACGCCGAAGCGTACGCAGCGCGTATCGAAGATCCTGCCTGAGGTCGCCCATCAGATCGCGAAGCTGCACATTCCCTTCCGCCTGAAGCCACCATCTCGGACAGCGCGCCCGGCGCGATGGTTGGGACTCACGCTAGGGTGAGGGTGACACGCCGCAACCGGACCACCGGCCCCGGCGAGGTTGGGCCCTGACTATTCGGCCCGCAGTGCGATGGTCGGGTCCACCCCCGCCGCGCGTCGTGCCGGCGCCCAGGACGCCAGCGCCGCCACCGCCGCGAGCAGGGCGACCACTCCGCCATAGGTCAGCGGGTCCACCCGTGACACGCCGAAGAGCATGCTCTCCAGCAGCCGGCTCGCCGCAAAGGCGCCGGCGAGCCCCAGCACCGCCCCGACCAGGGTGAGCGCGATGCCCCGCCCCACGACGCCGCGGACGATTTCGCGCGGCGTGGCGCCTAACGCGGTGCGAATACCGATCTCCCGGATCCGCTCCGTGACGCTCCCCGCGATCACGCCGTACAGACCGACGGCCGCGAGCAGGAGCGCCGCAAGCGCGAACGCCTCGATGGTCAGCAGCGCGAAGCGGCGCTGCCCCGCCGACGCGGCGATGAAGGAATCCATCGTCGCGATGCGCTGGATCGGCTCGTTCGCGTTCACCGACCACACCGCGCGCTCGATTGCCGGCACCAGCGCCGCCGGGTCGCCACTCGCGCGAACGACCAGCGACTGCACGTTGTCCACCCACCACCACTGTCCGCTGGCCACGTAGAACGCGTCGGGCGCGTTGACGCCGAGCGAGTACTGCTTCACGTCGCCCACGACCCCGGCCACGTAATCCCACGCGCGGGCGCCGCCCATCTCCGGCCCGAACCGCACGCGCTCGCCGATGGGATCGCGATTGCCGAACAGCCGGCGCGCGAGCGACTCGTTGATCAGCACCGCCTCCGGCGCGCCGGGGCGGTCGGTGGCGCCGAGCAGCCGGCCGCGGCGCAGCGGGATGTGCATCGTCGTGAAGTAGCCCGGCGTCACGGCGTAGCGCAGCGCGCTGCCGTCCTGGCCGGGCGTCGGTCGCGGGATGGACTGCCACTCGTAGCCGTAACCGTCCACGTCGCCGCTCAGCGGCAACTGGCTCGTGAACGCCGCGTCGACCACGCCCGGCACGCGGCGCACGGCCTCCAGCGCCAGCTGGAAGAACGCCAGGCGCGCCGTGTCGGAGTCGAACGCGTGCCCCGCCGCGACCACCTGCATGCTGACCACGTGCGACGCATCGAACCCGGGCGCCACCGCAGTGAGCCGCTGCACGCTTCGGAAGAGCAGTCCCGCGCTCACCAGCAGCACGAGCGCCAGCGCCACCTCGGCCACCACCAGAACGTGTCTCGCCGAACCCCGGGCTGCCGTCGCTCGGCGCGCACCTCCCTGCAGTCCGCCGGTGACGTCGGCGCGCAGCGCACCCAGCGCGGGCACCACGCCGACGACCAGCCCCACCAGGGCCGTCAGCATCAGCGCGAAGAGGAAGACGCGCGCGTCCAGGTGGATGGCGTCGGCCCGCGGCAGCCCCGGCGGACTGGAGGCCACGAGCGCACGTACGCCGAGCTGCGCGACAGCCAATGCGAGCGCGCCGCCCACGGCCGCAAGCACGATGCTCTCGATGAGTAGTTGGCGCACGAGCCGGCCGCCGCCAGCGCCGAGCGCGACGCGCATCGCGAATTCGGGGCGGCGCTGCGCACCGCAGGCCAGCAGCAGATTCGTGACGTTCACCGAGGCGATGGCGAGCAGCAGCAACACGGCTCCGATGATGGCGAGGAGCGCCGGCTTCACGTTCCCGGTGATCGTGTCCTGCAGCGGCCGCACGAGCAGTCCCTGCGTCAGGTCGGCCCAGGGCGGACGCGGAAAGGCCACCGCCGGGGTGCGGCCGATGTCCAGCAGCTCGCGGCTCGCGGCGCCTACGGTCGCCGTCGGCGCGAGCCGGCCGACGAGATCGTAGTGATGCCCCCAAGCACGCGTGTTGAAGTCGCCGCTCGACCGCTCCCGCATCGGCGTCCACAGCGCGGCAGCGGACAGCATGACGTTCGCGAAGCGGCGCGGCATGATGCCTATTACAAGATACGGATCGCCGTCCAGGTCGATCGCCCGTCCGACCAGGGACCGATCGCCGCCGAAGCGGCGCTGGACGAGTCCCTCGCTCAGGATCACGACGTTGGCTGCGCCCGGCTGATCGTCGGCCGGGGTGAACGCCCGCCCCACCATCGGCGCCGCACCGAACACGCCGAAGTAGCTGGCCGTGACCCGCTGCCCGACCAGCCGCTCCGGCGTTCCGATCCCCATGAGAGAAGGCTTCCACTGGTCGGCGCACGCGAGCGCCTCGAACGAGCGGGCGCGGGCACGCAGCTCCTCGTACGTGCCGAGCGTGGCCGGCATTGGCGCGCCCTGCTGGTTTCGGTCCTGCAGCGTGACGATCCGGCTGGCGTGGGGAAAGGGGAGCGGCTCCAGCAGAATCGGGCTCACCGCGCTGAAGACGGCCGTGCTGGCGCCGATGCCGAGCGCCAGGGTCGCGACGGCAGTGGCGGTGAAGGCCGGGCTCCGGCGCAGCCGCCGAAGCGCATAGCGCACGTCCATCAGTGCGGTCTCGACCACGTGCTCCCAGCCCGACGTGCGTACCTGCTCGGCGATGGTGGTGACATTCCCCATCTCCAACGTCGCCGCGCGCACCGCCTGCTCGTACGTCATGCCGCGCCGCTGGTGCGCGGCGGTGGTCTCGTCACGATACTGGCGTACCTCGTCGGCCACGTCCTGGTCCATCTGCCGGCCGTGCACCAGCGCGTGCACGCCGCGCGCGATCTGACGAAGCAGCGACATGATCAGCCCTCCGCGTTGAGCAGGCGAGCCACCGCGCCCGCGCGGCGCTTCCAGTCGGCAGTCTCCACCTCGAGCTGCCGGCGGCCTGCGCGGGTGAGCGAGTAGAACCTGGCGCGGCGCGCGTTCGGGGTCTCGCGCCATTCGGCATCCAGCCACCCGGCACGCTCCAGCCGCTGGAGCGCGGTGAGCAGCGAGCCGGGATTGACCTTGAAAACGTCGCGCGAGATCTGCTCGATGCGCCGGGCGATGCCGAACCCGTGCAGCGGCTCGAGGCTCAGCGTCTTGAGGATGAGCAGATCGAGCGTGCCCGGGATGACGTCGGTGTTCTCGCTGTTCGCGCCGCCCACGATGCTCGCTCCTGGAGGGGTCCGGCTCCAGGATACGGTCCTCTCATAATGATTGTCAAGATGTGGCTATCAAGAGAGAGAAAGTGCCTCATCCGGTGGACGCATCGGCGCGCCGGACAGTCTCGCGATCGAGCAGCTCGCGCACCGCGGCGACGATGGGCGGCACGGACGTGTGCTGGCGACCATACTGCAGGTTGAAGCGGTAGTCGAACCCGGGCGGATTGCGCCCCTGGGTGTGCTGCAGAATGGTCTCGAGCTTGTCGAGCGCCTTGGCCAACCGCGCCTCGGGCGACGCGGCCGCCTCGTACTCGTCCCAGAGGCTCAGGATCTCCTCCCGCTGTGCCGCCGCCAGCGGAGTCACCAGGGTGACGAGATCGCTCCGCTCCTCCGCCGCCTTGCTCGGGCGACCGGCCGAGGCGCGCCGCACCTGCTCGGGCGCGGGAACGTCCCCGCCCAACGCCTCTCCCAAATCGTGCACGAGGCAGATCTTCATCAGGCGCGCGAAGTCCACCCCCGGAACGCTCGGCTGGATGAGCATGGCCATGAGACACAGGCGCCATGTGTGCTCGGCGACGCTCTCCGGCGCGCCCGCCGACGTGTAGCCGCTCCGCGGCGTGGTCTTCAGCGCCTCGGCCGCGCGGAGAAACGCCAGCAGCCCATCGGCCCCTACGGTTTGTTCGTCATCCATGCTGAGTACACCATTCAAATCGCCGGCCGTTCCTGTCTCACCAGCGCACGCCATCGCCGACGATCGTGCGGCGAGCAATCGCCGATCTGTAGCCCTATCTCTCGTAGAAGGGAGGCGGCTCGAGCCCCAGCGCGCGGAGGTACACGTACCCCTGCCCGCGATGATGGATCTCATTGTCGATGACATACAGCAGCAATGCGTAGATCGGCATCTCCCACTGGCCGAAGGCCCTGTCCACTTCCTGAAAGCGCTGCGCCGGGATGCGCGGCCACATCTCGTCGATCTGCGCGGTCGCCTCGTCCCACAGCTGGAGGATCTCCGCCCTGGTCGTCACCGTCGGCACGGCGTAGGTCTTCCATTCACCCGTGACCACCCCATTGAGGGTGGGCACCGCCATGCCGAGGAACTCCACCGCAAGCGCCGAAAACGGGCGCATTCCGCCGATCGAGTAGGAGAAAAGCTTGTCGTCGGGGAAGGCCGCGATCACACGGCGGGTGAGCACCCGATGACCCTGCCAGTGCTGCAGCAGTTGCGGCGGCGTCATCACCAGCGCGGTGGTAGATGTGGGTGTCAGCGGGAATCTCCGGATGGTAACAGGTGCAGGGTTCGACGGCGAAACCAAAATCCAGCAAGATGAGAGGTCAAGGCTAAACGGCAAACGCCGAAATCGAGCGAGCGGTTCGGCGATACGATTATTCTGTCAGGTCCAGCGGGAACTGTCCAGCCGAATGAACGGTCCGCGCACTCTCGAAGCCCACGATTCGAACAGCACGTGCATGAATGACTGACGCGATCGTCGTCGGGGCAGGCGCCGCCGGCCTGATGGTGGCCCGAGAGCTCCAGCGGGCCGGCAGCAGTGTGATCCTCCTCGAGGGCGGCGCCCGGGTTGGCGGCCGCATCCTCACCGTGTACGACCCGCGCTCCGGAATGCCGATGGAGCTCGGCGCCGAATTCATCCACGGTGACGCCGTGGAGACTACGCGTCTGCTCGAGGAGGCAGGCCTCGTCACCGTCCCGGTCGCCGGGCTGCCGTACCGCTCCCACCGAGGGCGGCTCGCGCCCGCCGGCGCAACCTGGACGCGCATGAGCCGCGTTTTCGAGTTGATCGATCCCCACCGGCCGGTGGACCGGTCGTTCCAGGCATTCCTCGACGAGCGTCCGGGCGGACCGCGCCTCCGGAAGGAGCGCGAGCTCGCCCGCTGGTTCGTCCAGGGCTTCGACGGCGCGGACACTACGCGCATCAGCGCGCAGTCCCTCGCCGGCGCGGACCCTAACGAGACGGCGATGGCGGCGAGGCGTATCGTCCGCGGATACGCCGCCCTGGTCGAGCATCTCGCGCGCGAGCTGGCCGGCCGCATCCGGCTGCGCACATGGGTCGAGCGCATCGTCTGGAGTGAGGCCGGCGCCCGGGTATTCGATCGGAGCGGCACGGAGCATCGGGCGCGCACCGTCGTCCTCGCGGTGCCGCTGCCGATGCTCCAGGGCGGTGCCATCCGACTGGAGCCCGAGGTACCCGCGTTGCGCCACACCGCGCATCAGCTGGTGATGGGCCACGCGATCCGCGCGGTCGTGGTGGTCCGGAAGCGGTTCTGGGAGAAGGAGACCGATGACGTCTCGTACCTGTTTACGCCGGGGCGACAACTGAATGTCTGGTGGACGCAGCATCCATTGCAGGCACCGATGATCGTCGGATGGGCGGGCGGTCCTCCGGCGACCGCGCTGTCGCGCCGCGGCGACATCGAAGCCGTAGCGGCCGCCGAGCTTGCCCGCGCGTTCGGCGTACGACGAAGACGCATCGAGGCGCTGATAGACGCCATCCACACGCACGACTGGGCGCGCGACCCACACACGCTGGGCGCGTACAGCTACGCCGGCGTGGGCGGGGCGAATGCGCCGCAGCGGCTCGCTCGCCCGGTGGGAGGCACCCTGTTCGTGGCCGGCGAGGCAAGCGAAGCGAAGAACGGGGGCACCGTGGAAGCCGCGCTCGTGAGTGGCAAGCGCGCCGCGCGGCAGGTGCTGCGCCGGCTTGCACCCTAGTCGGCAGCGCCCGCAGCGGCAGACACGGGCTTTCGCGGTTCCGATTCGCGCGGTTCGGACTCGTGCGCTTCAGGCCTGGGCGGCTCTGTCGTATTTGTCGCGGCCAGGCCGTCGAGCCGCTGCAGCGTGATGAAGGTGACCGCGTCCCACGCGTTGTGGATGCCGATGAACACGAGCAGCAGCGCCACCGCGGCAATCAGGAATAGGGCGGCACCCTCATGCGTGATCAGCGCGACCGCCGAGCCCAGGATGGCTGCGTACGCGAGCGCCGGCAGCGCTGCGTGCCAGAGCCAGTCCTCGAACACTGGCGCGTACCCCGTCTGCCGGCGCGCACGCCGGATCACGATCCAGGTGTACGCGAGGCCTGCCACGCCGGCCACCCCGAGCAGCACCGCCAGCGGTGCGAGGCTGCCCCATGGTACGCTCAGCGCGGCCGCAAGGAACAGGGCGGCGCCGAAGTGCACGATGGTCGGAGTGGCGAACGCGTCGATCTGCGTGGAGGAGCTCCGCATCTTGACGTCGGCGACCAGTGCGATGACGACGAACTGCAGTCCGGTGAGCGCGCCCGCGGAGGAGCCGACGATGACGTAGAAGCTCTCCCAGTGGGCCAGGGGGGCGAGGGTAGTCTCCATCGGATGACCTCGGACAGTGGGATCTGGACGACGCGCACGTCAGGTGATGTGCAGGTCGCTCCCGAAGTGAATCAGGGCGAGCTTCCGCGCGACCGCTCGTGACGGCTCGTTTTGCCACGACGTGCTGTAGAGCGGCACGCGCCGGAGGTCGCGGACGGTTGCTGCCCATGCCGCCACCGCACCAGCGGCATACCCGCGGCCGCGAAACGATGGCGCCGTTTCGACCGCCGCTTCGTTTGCCGCGTCTGTGCGCCGAACGCTGCAACACACCGCCGCCGCCTGCCCGTCCACCACCACCGCGCACATGGGTTGACTCTGCTGCACGTCGGGCAGCCACGCCGCGAGCAGCGGATGCAGCAGGTGGGCGTTCTCCTCCGTGATACGGACGGTGCCGGCGGACGCGGGCAGCTCCGGCGGAAAATAGAACGCGGGACCCGCCCACGTTCGCCGCACCGGCGCGGCGCGCGCCAGAAGTTGCTCGCAGCGTGATGCGCGGCGAGGCGCATCGAGAGCGCCGCTCGGCAGCACGATGTCCGCGGATGCCGCGGTCAGTTCCTCTCTGAGATTGAAGTCGACGTCTTGTCGGAAGCGGTACACGACACCGGCCGCCGTCTTCCCGAGGAAGAACCGCGGGGCGGGCGCTCCGTCGGGTTCGTTCACCGACACGAGCTGTCCCAGCGCATCGTGGATGAACAGCGCTTCGACGTGGAGCCGCATCAGATCACGATCATCTGTCATGCCGCGAAGATACCTCGCAATCTCCCATTCCGGGGATGCCCGTCTCAGGCTCCAGCGTATCTGGCACACCGCGTCACGAAGGCTCGGCCAAATGCCTGCAGTTCTGCAGGCGACAGCACTCTCCTGTCCTGGGCGACGTATCGCCGAACCAGGGCATCGAAGCAGAGCTGGGGATCCTGAGTCGATCCAGCGCTGCCGCTCGACTCGCTCGAGCCTGTTGCCGCGATGTCGGCGTCCAGCGTCAGCGAGGACAGCCGCTTCGTGCCGGTCGCGAGGTCGTAGCGATACGCCGCCTCACCGTCGCACGCGGCGTATGCGGACGGCAGGCGATCGCGGACCGAGTCGCTGAGCGCGACGCCAGTCAGGGTGATGATGTCCTGCGCGGTCGTGCTCACGTCGAAGCGTACTGATGAGCGGTCCACAGTGTAATTCGACGGGCCGCCGGCGCAGCGATCGCCCCCGGCCAGGTCGCGCTCGATGGCAATCTGCCGGTCGCCCAAACGTATCCAGAAGAGATTCGAGAACTCTCCGGATCCTCCGCCCCACATCTCCGTCGCGACCAGGAAGCGGCTCCCGATGGAAGCCAGAACGCGGTACGAGATATTTCCGCGCCCCTGGGCTGCCGGATAGTCGGCTCTGCGCCAGTCCGCGCTGTCAGTCACGGTGACATCGTCACTCGTGCACGTGTCCAGCGCCTTCGGTGCGCCGCGCGAGGATCGCTCGAAAGGGAAATCGAGACAGAATGGATGTATGGGCGTGCCGTTATGCACGAAGCGCTGCGCCGCAGCCGGTCCGGTCAGTATGGTCGGTGTTCGCTGGGCGCGCACGGTTCCGGCCACGAGGAGCATGCCCATTGTCCACTGCACGGGAAGACGCGGAGCGATGTATGGCATATTGCTCAGAAGGTCGCGCCTGCCGGGTGCGCCGGGCAGCGCGCGGCATCACGCCAGTGCGCCATTCAATGTGCGGAGTACTCGGTGCAATGGTGCTTGGAGCGCCCGTCCACCGTGACCGCCATCGACTGCACGATGGCTGGCCCGATGCCGGGCCGCCGCACGCCAAAGAGTTAAGCGCGCAGCCGGCACCTGTCCAGCAGCACGTTCCGAGACTGCCGTCCGACTCGCCGAATCCTGCGAGTACGGCATTGCCTCAGTTCCCGACAGCGACCTATTGACGTTCGATAGCAGCCGTGGCATCTTCCCTATCGAACCTCGATACGACTCATGGCCAACGACACTCCGCTGCTGCTCGGCACCCTCGACCTTCTGATCCTCAAGGCGCTCAGCCTGCAGCCGCTGCATGGCCTCGGCGTGTCCCGGCGGATCGAGCAGATCACCAAGGGCGCGTACGCCGTCGGCCCCGGCTCGCTCTTTCCGGCGCTGCACCGGCTGGAGCAGCGCGGCTGGCTGGCCGCCACCGAGGGGGAGTCCGAGAACAAACGCCGGGCGAAGTACTATCGACTCACCGCGGCGGGGCGGCGCCAGCTCGCCCACGAGTCCAGGGAGTGGTCGCGCGTGGTGGACGTGATGCGTATCGCCCTCGAGTCCAGCTGACGATGCGCATGCTGGCGATGCTGCGGAGCCTCTTTCTCCGCGCCACACGGCGGCACCGCCTGGAGCAGTCGCTCGACGACGAGGTGCGCGCGTACGTCGATCTGCTCGCCGCGGAGCACGAGCGCGCCGGAGTGGCGCCCGAGGTCGCGCGGCGCCGCGCGCTTGTCGAGACTGGCGGCATCGCGCAGGTGAAGGAGGCGACGCGCGACGCCTGGGTGGGCGAGGGCATCGCCACGTTCCTGCGCGAGCTCCGCTTCACCCTGCGCGCGCTGCGCCATGCGCCTGGCTTCTTTGTCACCGCCGTGGCGATCCTCGCCATCGGCATCGGCGGCGCGACCGCGATCTTCACGGTCATCAAGGGTTCGCTGCTCCAGCCCCTGCCCGCGGTGAACGATCCCGCGGCGCTCGTCAGCCTCGAACCCACGAAGGGCGACAGGCTGCTCTACGACTTCAGCTATCTCGACTACCTGGACCTTCGCCAGCAGTCACGGTCGCTCTCAGGACTCGCCGGGTATGACGGAACGTCGATGACGCTCGAGGATCGCTGGGCACCGCGGCGCTCGACATGGGTGAGCTATGTGACCGGCAATTTCTTCTCGGTGCTCGGCGCAACCCCGGCGGCCGGCCGTCTGCTGCAAGCGGCAGACGAGGCGGATGCGAGCCCGGTCGTCGTGCTGGCGTACGATCTCTGGCAGGCGCGCTACGGCGGCAATCCGGACATCATCGGCTCGACTGTCGATCTCGGCGGGCGTCCGCTCACGGTAGTGGGCGTCGCGCAGCCGCGGTTCATCGGCGCGATGCTCATGCACCCGATGGAGCTCTGGATTCCGCTCACCACCTTGCACACGATGATCAGCGCGCCGGACATGCTGTACAGCCGCACCGAGACGTCCATTCGGCTCGTCGGGCGTCTCGCTCCTGGCAGCACGATCGGCCGCACGCAGCGCGAGCTATCGCTGATCGCGACGCGCCTGGCACAGATCTACCCTGCCGACCGGGGACACGGCATCAAGGTGTTCCCCGGCGCCGGCATGACGGCCGACGAACGCACGGAGCTCGCCCGGCTGCCACGGCTGCTCGCCCTCGCGGTTGGCCTGCTGTTGCTCATCTCCTGCGCCAATGCCGCCAGCCTGTCGCTCGTGCGCGCCGGCGCCCGCCGGCGTGAGCTCGCGACACGACTGGCCCTCGGTGCGTCGAGAAGTTCGCTCTTCGGCCGGCTGCTGCTCGAGGGAAGCGTGCTCGCCACTGCTGGCGCCGTACTCGGCATCGGCCTCGCGCAATTGCTCGTGCGCTCGCCGGCCATCATGCGGACCATCGCCGGAATGCCCACTCGGGTCGGCCTCGACGTGACACTCGACCGGCGCGTGCTCGCCGTCGCTCTGGGCGTGTCGGCATTCACCGCGCTGGTCGTATCCATTGCTCCGGTGCTGCACGTCATGCGCGTAACGCCGGGGGCCGTGCTCAAGGACGGTGCGGCGGGGGCCGTGCGCCGGCGTTCGTTCGGACAGCGCGCGCTCGTCGCCGCGCAGATTGCCGCATCTCTCGTCCTGCTCACGTCGGCAGCCATCGTTTTCAGCACGTTCCGCCGGGTGCTGGCCATCGACCCCGGCTTCGATGCGCGTGGCCTCACGGCCGCGGGAGCGAGTCTCCGGGAGGTGCACTTCGACAGCGCGCAGACGATCGCGTACTGGCGCGCGTGGCTGCGCCGCGCCGCCCAGGAGCCTTCGATCACCGCGGCGGCGGTCGCCTCGGTGGTTCCTCCGGCGCCGTGGGAGCAGCCGCGGTGGATCTTTCGCGGTGGCGAAGAGCCGTCCCCGGGTAGACGGCCTGACGATGCGCCGGCGGGCGGGATGCGCAGTTATCTCGACGTGGTGTCGCCCCGGTTCTTCGACGTCATGCGTATTCCGATCGTCATCGGCCGCGGCTTCGTTGAGAGCGACGACGATCGCGCGGCCCCCGTCGTCGTCGTGAGCCGGCGACTGGCGGCCGACGTGTGGCCGCACGAGAATCCGATCGAGAAGATGCTCTCGCTGCCGCCCAGGGGCGGACATCGCCGACCGGAGATGCGCGTCATCGGCGTGGCGGGCGACGTGCGGTTCGCGTCGATCTTCGATGACGCGCCGCCGGTGGCGTACATGCCCATGGCGCAGCACCCGGGATCGGACCTGACGTTCGTGCTGCGCAGCCGAAGCGGCGCCGTGCTGCTGGATTCCGCCATTCGGCAAATCGGAAGCAGCATCGATCCCCGTGTCCCCATGTATACGAATGTTGTCGCCGAGAAGCTGGACGAACAGGTGCAGCCGCAACGTGTCGCCAGCGCCTGGATCGGTGTGTTCGGCGCGATCGCGCTGCTGCTGGCCGCCATCGGCCTGTACGGCATCGTGGCGCAGGACGTCCTCCAGCGCACGCGCGAACTGGCCGTGCGCTCGGCACTCGGTGCAACGCCACACGGACTGCTCTCCCTCGTGATCGGCGATGGAATGCGCATCGCGGCAATCGGCGGCGCGTTGGGCGCGTTGGCGGGAGCGGCAGCCCTGCGCGTCCTGCAGTCGCAGTTCACCGGCGTATCGGTCGTTGATGTGAGGGCTTCGGTGATGGCGGCGGCGGTGTTGTGCGCTGCGATGATGGCGGCCAGCTATCTGCCCGCTCGTCGAGCCGCACGGCTCAACCCCGCCGACGCGCTGCGCTGCGATTGACCGCTGAGCGAGCGACACGTGCCGTAATCCTTCGCCCGCTTCCGCACGAACAGCGTCGGCAAGCCGGTCCCGACCACCCCGAAGGCGAGCTCGGGACGTGCTCCGCGAATAGCGCGGCGACCCGCCGGGCTGCATCATCCAGCGGAGACAGCATACGCGAGTGAGACCGCCGAGCATTGCCTGACGCGCCAGCCTCCGGCTCCGCTCGGCACCAGGAATGCGGATGGCGTCATCGGATCGATCGTGCTTCCACCTGCGAGGGTCACCCGTACAGGAGAGCGAGCCATGCAGTTCTCGTCCAGGATGCAGCAGCACGTTGTGACCGCCGCCGGCGCGGCCCTCGCACTCGTGCTCATGATTGCCGGCACCCCCAGCATAACGCAGGCGCAGGTGCGCGACACCACCCGCGCCGCATCAACGGCCCAGCCAACGCCCGAGATGATGCAGGCACAGATGGCAATGATGGCACCCATGATGGGTCAGATGGCGCAGGCCATGATGCAGGCCATGGTCGCGGTGCTGGCGAGGCCCGAGACCACCGAGCATCTGGCCACCTTCACCAAGAACTACTACGACGCGCTGCTGGCCAAGGGCTTCACCAAGGATGACGCGCTCAGGATCGTGATGGCCCACGGCATCCCGATGATGCCAGCCGCGCGATAGCGATCGGCGGCGTGGTCCGCGGCGCGGACCGTGCTGGGGTTCTCGCTGCAACCCCCGCGCAGAGCACTGCAGGCAAACCTACCGCCGATGCGAATCCTCGGCATCGAAGGGCGCGGCGCGGCGATCGACAATCACCCGGGGCACCAGAAACGCGCAGGGTGCCATGAGCACGAGTGCGCTCCACTGCGACCAGCTCGTGCCTGCGCCCGGGCTCGCGATCAGGGACACGACAGCGCCGAGCTCGATGACGCCGGCGAGGATCGCGGCGTGCAGCGTCGGCCGCAGCGGTGCGATGCGCATCGCCACCACCCCGCCTAGGGAGGCGAAGGCCATTCCGTAGATCACAGTCCCCAGCATGAACGGAAGACTCTGGCGAGCGTGTGGATCCACTCCTGAAAGCTGAAAGAGCAGCACCGCGCTGAGCGCGAACACCAGGTATCCGGCGACGACGGCCGCGACGCTTCGGAGTACGTTCACGTTGATCTCGCTACGCTTCCCGATAGAGGTGTGCGCGCTGCCAATCGAGATATATGCGTGCCTTCCCGTCCGTCGTAAGGGAGATCGCCCTCTCGTACGCCAGCAACGCCTCGTTCGTGCGCCCCGCTTCGGCCAGCAGGTGGGCGCGCGTCGCCCAGGCAGGCTGGAAGCGATGCACGCCGTCGTCGGTGATCGCGTCCAGCGCGGCCAATCCCGCATGCGGTCCGTCCACGCGGCCCACCGCGGCTGCGTGCGCCACGCGCGCGCCGAGCGTCGGCGCAATGTCGAGGAGGGCGGTGTACAGCACTCGCAACGCACGCCAGTCGGTGATGCCCGAGATCGCGCGCGTGCAGTGGACCGACTGGATCGCCGCCTCGAGCTGGAAGCGGCCCATCCCGCCGAGGTCGCGTCCGCGACGCAGGTAGCTTTCGCCCAGTGCGATGAGCTCCGCGTCCCAGAGGCGGGTATCCTGTTCGTCCAGAGGCACGAACTCGTCGGTGGATTCGCGCGCCGGCTGTCGCGCGAATGAGAGTGAGATGAGCGCAGCGAGACCCAACACCTCCGGCTCGTTGGGCAGCAGCTCGGTAAGCGTCACGGCGAGCCAGTGCGACTCCGCGGCCAGCGAGCCGCGCGGCGCCGTTCCCGCAACCAGCGGAAAATCGATCGCGTACGCGCCGTAGATCGCCTCCAGCACCGGTGCCAGGCGCGCGGGCATGTGATCGCGGTCTGGTACCATGAAGGGGATCCGCGCATCGCGAATGCGGCGCTTGGCGCGCACCAGCCGCTGTGCCATCGTCGATGCCGGCGTCGCGAACGCGCGCGCGATCTCCGCGGCCTCGAAGCCGAGTACCGTCTGCAGCATGAGCGGCGTGCGGATGGGCGGATCGATGGCCGGATGCGCGCAGACGAACAGCAGCGCCAGGCGCCGGTCGGGAATCGCGTCGGGATCGATCTCGTGCATCACCGCGAGCGCATCACCCGGCGCGACATCATCGATGGGATCGGTGAGGCGATGCGCGGCGGACCGCCGCACGTCGCGCTGCCGGTTGCGCGCGACGGTCAGCAGCCAGGCTTCGGGATTGTCAGGCACGCCGGACGCCGGCCACACGCGAAGCGCCTGCGCGAACGCGTCGGCGAGAAAATCCTCCGCCTGCTCGATGTCGCCGTCACGCGCGGCGAGGATGGCGAGCAGACGCCCGTAGGAGGCGCGCGCCAGCTCCGCGGCCCGCGCCTCCGCTGATGACGTCACTGCGCGGCCACCCACGCCCCGTCGACGAAACGGACGGCGGACGGGCGAATCTCGACGGTGCCCCAGCGCGCCGCCGGACACTGCTCGGCCCACGCGAGCGCCGCGTCGAGATCGGGAACGTCGAGGATGAAGATGCCGGCGAACTGCTCCTTCGTCTCGGCAAAGGGGCCGTCCTGCACGTGCAGGCCGCCCTGTTTCGCGGAGACACTGGTCGCGCTCGCGACGGTCTGCAGCACCTCCGCGGTGCGAAGGACGCCGGCCTCGTCGAGGGCTTGGGCGTAGGCCTGGAAGGCGGCCATGCCAGCCTTGATCTCCGCTTCGCTGAGCGTGGGGACGGCGGGCTGGGGATAGTGGATCAGAAGGGCGTAGCGCATGGGGATGTCCTCTCGTGGATGGTAAGTGATTCGGGACATCCAGATGACGGAGGAGGAGTCGCTGGATCGACAGCTTGCTCGACGAACCCGGGCTGCCCCCCGAAACCCCGGGGCTGGAACTGTCGCGCCGATTCTACACGGCCCTGCACCGCGCCGCGAGCAGGCGGGTCGCCGCGGTGATGTCGATGTCCGCGACGAGCAACCCTTCCCTGCCGTACGGCTGCCACGCGAGCACCTGACCATCGGGCCGCACCAGCGCCGACGTCGTCGGCGATCCGTCGCTCGCGCAGTTGACGCTCGCGAAGTAGCAGCTGTTCTCCGCGGCGCGGCATAACATCGCCTTCTCGTGAAAGGTGTTCATCGGGTCCGCGAAGGTTGTGGGGCGGTACCCGCCCGTTTCGGGTTCGTGGTAATGCGGGTGGAACACCAGGTGCGCGCCGTGCCGCGCGGCCCAGCGCACGGTTTCCGGGTAGCGCCATCCTTCGTGGCAGATCGCCACGCCGAAGACCAGCGGCCCCACCTGGAAGACGTGGCGCTCGCTGCCTGGAGCGAAAAAGCTGTCTTCGCTCGGGTCCAGCTGCACCTTGTCCTGAAATCCGGCGATCGCTCCTTGCTTGTCGATCACCAGCGCGGTGATTCGCGGCTTATCGTCGACCAGTCGCTCGGTGCCCAGCACCACCGCGACGTGCGCCCTGGACGCTGCGTCGGCGATGGCGCGCCACGCCCGCTCGAGGAACGCGGCCTCCGGCGGCGGCATCGTCCGGTCCGGCATGCGATAGCCGGGCACGTAGCATTCGGGAAAGCAGATGACGTCTGCCTCGTCCACCCCTGCCTGCGTGACCGCGTCCTGCGCCAGCAGGATGGATTCCTCCGGGGTCGCCGCCCGCCTGATGTTGGCGAGGGCAATTCTCACTGCGCTCATGTATTGACGAAGATGCTGATATCCACCGCAGATCACTGATGTCGCATTCCGAGCGCTCGTCACCGGGCGCCGGCGAACCCGGGTACACGCACCTCGAACAACACGGGCCAGAGTTTGCCGGTGAGCAGCAACTGCTGCCCATCGGGTGCCAGCGCGATCCCGTTCATCACGTCCGCCGAGGCGGGGCGGTCTCGGTACAAATCCGCGAAGTCGAGTGCCTGACGTACGAGTCCTGTCGCGGGATCGATGCGCAGCACCCAGTCCGACTGGTACACGTTCGCGAGCAGCTCGCCGTTGACGTACTCCAATTCGTTCAGCTGGTACAGGGGCGCGCCCTGATACCGCACGTGGACCACCCGTTGCACCCGAAAGGTCGCTGGCGACAGCACGCGAAGCGAATCGGAACCGTCGCTCATGATCAACGAGGTTCCGTCCGTCGTGAGCCCCCATCCCTGCCCCGTGTAGCGGAAGGAATCGCGCGGAGCGAGCGTGGCCGCATCATAGGTGTATGCCACGCCAGCCTTCCATGTGAGCTGGTATAGCCGGCCGCGCAGCAAGGCCAATCCCTCGCCGAATCGGTCAGTCGGCAACGCTCTCGCTGCCAGCGCTCGCCCGGAGCGAAGGTCCACGCGTCGCAGCTCGGAGTGGCCGTACCGTCCCGTACTCTCGAACAGCACGCCATCGGCCCAGAGGAGCCCCTGGGTGTACGCCGTGGGATCGTGGGGAAACTGCGCGGTCACCGCGTACGCGGTTGACTGCTGGCGTTCCGCATCGCGGCATCCCGCGACGCCAACAACAACGAGAACCTGCAGGAATACGAGGTTGAAGCACGCGGCGAGCGAAAGGGAGCCTGAGCAAATCGATACGAACGCACCGGGCGTCCTTTCCTCTGACGAATACTGGCGACGGCCGATCCGTTCAGCGGGCATCGGCACGGAGGCCCCACAGCATCAGCGCGAAGGCCACGAGACCCGTTGGTGCAGAGGAATACGCCAGGAGCTTGATCGTCACCTCCTGCAACAGGCTGCCTCGGGACAGGCCGTGCGGGAGCTCTCCCATCAATCGAATCGTCTCGATGCCGACGCCCCACACCGCTGCGAGGGTGTACGCCGCCAGGATGGCGAAGGTCGCGTATAGTGAGCACCAGAAGGCCACACGCAGTGCGCCGTCACCGAGCCTCAGGCGCGGCCAGAACAACCCCTGCGCCAGCAGCAGAATAGCCTGAAAGGTGCTGAGCGTGTGCACCGACAGTCCGATTCTCTGCGAGCCGAGATATGGAATGACGAAACCGTCGAGCGATGCATAGAAGAGAAGCAGGATGCCGATCTGCAGCAGGCGCTGGCCCTGGCGAGCGGAGAGGGCGGTCGCATTCATGTCGCTCCCTCAGGAACCGCCGCTCGCGCGCGGCCGCGCGTCACCGAGAGCCCCACGTTCTTGAGAATGAGCGGCAGGTCACACGCAGGCCGCACGAGGTGAACCCGGTTCGGGCGGGAGCTCACGTTCGTCAGCTGGCGGTGCTGTAGAACGGTGAACAGACCGCGGCGATCTCGCGCTCCTGCTCGGCGGTGAGGAAGAGCACGTCCAGCGGAACGTCCCTGGCGAAGCGGCGCCGGACAATTTCACCGACTCGGAGAACCAGCGACCGGTCATCGGGCTGGGTGGAGATGATGCAGAGCGCCACCGCCGGCTCGCCTGACGATTGGTAGCCGACGCGGGCGAGATAGGCGCGTCGCACCACCGGCCGTGTCGCGAACTCCAGGATCAGTTCACGCTTGAGCGTGTCCTCGACCGAGCCGCTCTGCTCGCCGAGAAATTCGACCGTTCCTTCGCGGCGCTCCATGGCGCGCCGACTCCATGCATCGAGGAGACCCATAATGCGACGGATGGAAGCTCTGCGGTCGGTGCGGAGCGGTGCCGCGAAACCGGTCGCCACCTCCGCAAAGGTGCCGACGGCCACCGCGCCAGCGCCCGGATGGAGCGATGCGGCCGGTGTCCCTCCAAGCTACTCGCGAAACCGGTAACTGGCCAACATCTGCCTTCGCCTGCGGAGCTACCGCAGCTCGGGTGATGAGTGGCACACGCGCACCGCCGACTTGTGCGGTTCCCGACTCTCTGCGTATACTCGGCACGCGCTCGCAGGGCGCATCCAGTCCGCGGAAAGGGCCGCGCCCACCTGCCGCTGCACCGGTCGACCGACACCGACCTCTTTCTGCCCCACCATGCGGACGCCGGGCGCTCCTGAAGGAGGTCGCATGTCCGTCCCTCCCAACCCGCGCCCCGCGCGGTCCCTGCCGGCCGTTCCCAACCTCGAGCAGCAGCGGAAGCAGGCCCGCGAGCTCCTCGATGCCGCGCGCGCGAACGAGCCCGCCGCCGTCCACCGATTTCGCGAGCATCATCCGCGGCTTGGCTCGGCTGCGGCGGAGGGCTGGCCTCCGCCGCGCCTCTCGCTGCACGATGCACAGCTCGTGTTAGCGCGCGAGTACGGCTTTGCGAGCTGGCCCAGGCTCAAGGCTCATATCGAGGCAATACTCGCGGTGCGCCGCACGCGTCCCATCGAGCGTGACCTGCAGTACTACGACGATCGCGCTCGCGGGCTCCTCGAGGTGCTCGTCGACGCTGCTCCGGACACACTGGAGCAGGTAAGGTCGTGGCACCCGGCGTTCGCCGGCGCATCAGATGAGAGAATCCTATCGGCCACGCTCAGCGGCGAGTTCGGGCTCGACGATGCACGCCTCGTCTACGCGCGCGAGCACGGCTTCGCAAGCTGGGATCAGTTCACCGAGCATCTGCGGCGGCTGCAGCGCGGCGAGGTGGACGAACCGTTCATGCAGGCAATCGAGGCGGGCAGGGCGCGCGACTGGCAGCGTGCTGCCGCGCTGCTCCGTGCACATCCGGATCTCACCAGAGTGCGCGGCACCAATGGCAACACGCTGCTCAATCTGGCGTCCAGCCTGGTGGCGTGCCCGGTGGCGGACGCGGTTGGCGCGCCGATCGCGTCCGCGGCCGCCGACCGGCTCGCGCCGCTCCGGCTACTGCTCGCGGCGGGAGCGGACCCGAACGCGGGCAACGATCGCGGGTGGACGCCAGTCCACGAGGCCGGCTACCGCAACGATCCGGAGATGCTCGTACTGCTCCTCGCCTCAGGCGGTCGGGTCGACCTCGAGGCCCACGGCGCCGGCGGGACACCGCTCGCGGTGGCGCTGTTCTGGGGCCATCGCGAGGCAGCGGAGCTCCTCGCCACATCCAGCATTCTCCCGCGCAACCTGCGCATCGCAGCCGCGCTCGGCCGGCCGGACCTCGTTGGTGAGTGCTTCACGGGCGCCGGCCGCCTCACGAGCGAGGCCCTCGCGGGGCGCGGCTTCTACCGGCCGCACAGCGGATTCCCCGCGTGGCGGCACTCCGACGACCCGCAGGAGGTGCTGGACGAGGCACTGGTGTGGGCGGCGAAGAGCGGCCGGGTGGACGTCATGCCCATGCTCGTCGACCGGGGCGCGCGCGTGGCTGCCGATCCCTACCGGGGAACGCCGCTCATCTGGGCTGCAAGCACCGGCCGGGCGGAGGCCGTGCGCTGGCTCATGGAGCATGGCGCCGACGTCAATCAGCGCGCGACCTTCGGCGGGCCCTCACATGGCCAGGGCGTAACTGCCCTCCACCTCGCCGCGCAGAGCGGCCGGCTCGAGATGGTGAAGCTCCTCCTCGACCTCGGCGCCGATCCCACCATTACTGACGAGCTGTATCAGAGCACCCCCGCGAGATGGGCCGACCACGGCGATCATGAGGCGGTGGCCGCCTACCTCCAGGAACTGGTGCGATGAAGCGCCATCGGTGTCGCCCTCCCGGCCCCTGGCGGAGCGGCGACAGCGGCGCGGTCACCGGCGCATCAACCGCCGCGCGGCAGTCCGCGCGCCATCGCTGCGCATGGCGATGGCAACGGCTCGGGCGCGGGCAGCCACATCGGGCTGCAGAGTGTGCGCGAGAGCGCTCGTCAGCGAGTCGGTGGTCGGTGTCTCCGGTGCATGCGCGGTCCCGATGCCGAGGTGGTGAACCCGTTGAGCCCAGTAGTGCTGGTCGTAGTGCTGGGGAATGACCACTTGCGGTGCGCCGGCTCGTCCCGCTGCGGTCGTGGTGCCCGCGCCGCCATGGTGGACGACGGCTACGACCCGCTTGAACAGCACCTGCTGGTTCACCTCGCCGATGGCCAGGCAGTCGGGGGCATCGTCCACGAGTGACAGGTCGGCCCACCCGCGGGACACGATCGCCCGGCGCCCGAGCGCACGGGCCGATGTGATCATCACCCGGCTGAGGTCCTGGGGCGCGCGGATGCTGCCGAAGCCGAAGTAGATGGGCGGTTCGCCGGCGTCGAGGAATCGCTCCAGCGCGGGTATGAGTGGACGATCATCCCGCAGGATCCACGCACCGGGCTGGAAGACGGCGCGGTCTGCCGCGTCGGGCCAGGGGCCCAGTATCGCGTCGGCGGCCAGCCAGGGCCGCTCGGTCAGGATGTGGCTGCGTACGTCAGTCACCGGACCAAGCTCAAGCGACGCGCGACGCGCGTTGAGCAGGGCGCCCCACGTGTCGTTCCAGCGGCGCGCATCCTGGAGCCAGAGCTCGCGGTAGTCGGCCATGGCGGGGGTGGGTTTGTCTCCCCGCATGCTCAGGACGGGCGGCGCGTGGTGCCGCGACGGCAACACTGTCGGGCAGTAGGCGGCAAAGACATACGGGATACCCATCCGCTCTGCCACCGACGGCGCGGCGACCTGGAGCGCCGTTGCTCCAACGATGATGTCGCAGTCTTCGGCTGCGGCCGCGATCGTTTCGAATTGGGTGGCGACCGTGCCCTCCACCATCCGCCGGCGCTGCTCCGGCGTCGGCAGCGCTGCTGATGGATTGGCTTTCCCGGTCGAGCGGAGCTCGGGCCCGATGGGCGTGAGGGGCATCCCGAGGCTCTCGATCCAGCCGCGGAAGTCCGGGGGCACGCACAGGCGCACCTGCTGGCCGAGATCCCTCAGCTCCGACGCCAGCGCCACCAGGGGCTGGACATCGCCCCGCGACCCGATCGTCGACAGCAGGACACGCATCAGTGCTCTCTCCTCCGACAAGCCCTGGATACCTAACGGCTCATGGTCGCCGGCGGCAAATTAATCAGGCGTCCGTCATTCCTCAGGCGGGGGCGCGGTCCGTGCTTGCTCCTCGCCGCGCGGTCGACAAGGCGCCCGGTGATGAGTGCTGGGACAAATGCGGCAGCCCGGTAAGGAGTGGCCACGCCGCCAGCGATCCCATGGCCAGCCGTGCCGTGCTACCTTCGTTCCGATGCCTGCCGACCACGACGTAACCGTCAGTCGCAAGCAAGGCCACGAGTGAATCGATTCCTCGCCGGCGTCGATGCACCGATCTGTTGACGGCCTTTAGCACCTGCAGAGCGCTTGCAATTCAGCGTACCCGGTGCCCGAATCGGCTCAAGCGAATGCGCCCGGCGGAGTCACGCGAGAAATAGACTCGCCGCACTTCACCGATGATATCATCGGCTGGGAGAAAGCCCCAGTACCGGCTATCCAGTGAATTGTCGCGATTATCGCCGAGCACGAAGTATTCTCGCGGCGGCACCACGATCGGACCCCAGTTGTCGCGCGAGGGCATGTACCGCGCCGTGTCGTTGCGCGTCGGACCGTTGACATACGAGCGCTGCCATCGGAAGTCGTCGGTCACGGGGTCGGCACTGGAGTCCTCGAGCCAGGCGTACGGCTCGGCGACAGCATGGCCATTGACGCGTAGATGCCCATCGATCATCGCGAGGGTGTCGCCCGGCAGGCCGACCACTCGCTTGACGAACTCCTTCCCAGGATCGGGCGGCCACCCGTGCGCGACGATCTGCCCGCGTCGAACCTGGCGAGTTGGATCACCACGAAACGTGTGAACGGTGAAGCGCTCGCCCGCGAGCAGCGCCGGCTCCATGGCCCGGCTCACGTTGGCAAAGGCACGCACCGGAGCACCATCCAGCGACATGAAGAGCACGTACCCGACGGTGGCCGCGATCACTGCGCCGCCGCCGAGTGCGAGCGCGATCGTCAGCCGGCCTCGCATCGCGCGCATGTGCCTACCCAGTCACCGGTCCGAGCCCAACGTCGCCCACCGGCACCGTCTCCACCCGATTGCTGAACCCCGCGATGAGCGGCCGCCCCTTCCCGATGGCCGTCTTCACGGCGGGCAGCTGGAGCGATGCGCGATGACTCTTCTCGCTGTCCCAGACCTCGGTGATCCAGAGCGCGTCCGGATCCGAGGGATCGGTCGCGACCACGTAGCTGCGGCATCCCGGCATCGCGCCCGAGCTCTCGAGGAGAATCGCCGCGAGCGCATCGCGCTGGCCGGTCACCGCCGTCAACTTGCCGATCAACCCGTACATGTGCGTCGGAAATGAAAGCGACAAAGATACGCGCAATTACTCCGGCAAAATTCGCAGATTGGCAAAATCGCCGCCTGACATGTTCCCGACCCAGAGGCCGAGCAGTGATCCCAGACGCTCGCCCAACCGGTATTACACGGAGTGCGTGCGGGCGGGGCGAGGGCCTTGCGCTGAAGCAGCCCCTCGCTGCACCTCCAGTTGCGAGCCCGTCAGCTCGAGGACCACCGGCGGATTACGATTGAAATCGCTGTATCGGAACCATGTCGGCCGCACGCGAATGTACACCAGTCCGGGCCACGATGCTCGCGAGGGCCCGTCGGGCCGTGATCTGAAGTACTCGGCTTTCACGCGCCCGTTGGCTCGTCGGCGATGCCCTCGTACTGCATCGTGCGCTCGTCGCCGGGAGTCCAGCCACCGAGGACGAAGGCCACCGTCGGAGTGCGGCGAAGATTGCGCACCTTCCGAGTCGCCTCGAGCGTGTCGAAGATCAGTTCGAGGGACTCGGTCACGGCGA
Organism: Gemmatimonadaceae bacterium; assembly: GCA_035273185.1. Lineage (GTDB taxonomy): Bacteria > Gemmatimonadota > Gemmatimonadetes > Gemmatimonadales > Gemmatimonadaceae > AG2. The sequence goes on along the minus strand of DATEPM010000203.1, from coordinate 5,007 downwards.
TGCCGACGAGCGGGGCCTGGAGCGAATCCCCGTCCCCGCGCGGGGCCTCCACGGCCAGCCGGTGGGCGCGCATGAATTCGAGGAGCTCTGCAGTCATATATGCGCCAGTCCTGATCTCGATGTCCGGGTTACACTCGCGCTCAGCGGCAACGGCGTCAATAAGAGCCGCTGCCTCGGAACGCGCAATTCGCGCCCGCCACCACGCGGAGCCCCGTCGCCCGGCGATGCTCAACCGCCCAGTTGACAATCCGGCAACGCTGCATATCTTCAACATTATGGTTGATCATCATCGCGGCCGGCTGGACCTCGTCTTCCGCGCCCTCGGCGACCACACCCGGCGCGCCATGCTCCAGCGGCTCGCCAGGGGCGAGCAGACCGTGGGCGAGCTCGCGGCGCCCTATCGCATGTCGCTCGCCGCGGCCTCCAAGCACATCCAGACCCTCGAGCGCGCCGGACTCGTGAAGCGCACCGTGCGCGGCCGCATCCACTACGTCCGCATCGACCCGCGGCCGCTCGCGCGCGCCGACGACTGGCTCCGCGCCTACGAACGCCTCTGGGATACGCGCATCGAGCGGCTGGTCGAGCTGCTGCGCCATCCCGACCACGACCCATCCCGCTCCGAGTGAGGACCGTCATGCCCAGCACCGCCGCAACGCCCGCCTCCGCCGACCGCATCGAGAAGCAGGTGATCCTCGACGCGCCGCGCTCGCGCGTCTGGCGCGCACTCACCGATGTCACGCAGTTCAACGCCTGGTTCGGCGTATCGCTCACGTCACCCTTCACCGCCGGTGCCGAGGTGAGCGGAAAGATCAGCGTTCGCGATTACCAGCATCTGACGATGACCATCTGGATCGAGGCGATGGAGCCGGAGCGCCTCTTCTCCTTCCGCTGGCACCCGTACGCCATCGAGGAGGGGGTGGACTACGCCGCCGAGCCGACGACGCTGGTGTCGTTCACGCTCGAGGATGTTGCCGGCGGCACGCGGCTCAGCATAGTCGAGTCGGGCTTCGATGCGATCCCCGCGTCGCGCCGGGCGAAAGCGTTCGGCATGAACGCCAGCGGCTGGGCGGCCCAGGCGGAGAACATCCGGAAGTTCCTCACTGGCTGAATCCGTCTACCTGGCGAGGGCCGTCGGGGCAGACAATCAGATCGTCATCTACTCTTCACCCGCGGAACACGGGGCGGCTGTAAATTGACGGTATGACGGGGTGCGAGAGCGGGCCACGCATGTCTTCATCTGCCAACAGTCTTGAGAGCGAGTGCTGATCCCTACGTCCTGCGCCCACACCAGAGCGACGATATGGGCTGGGTGGTCCAGCGGCACGGGGTGCTCTACAGGCAGGAGTACGGCTGGGACGAGCAATTCGAGGCGCTGGTAGCCGAAATCGTCGCCCACTTCATTCAGCACTTGGACCCGAAGCTGGAACGCTGCTGGATCGCCGAGCGAGCGGGGGAACGGGTTGGCTCCGTGTTCCTCGTCCGCCATCCCGAGCGGGAGGCCGTCGCCAAGCTGCGCCTGCTCCTGGTGGAGCCCCAGGCACGAGGGCTCGGAATCGGCGAGCGGCTGGTGCGCGAGTGCACGCGCTTCGCAGGGCAGGCGGGGTATCGCCGCATCACACTCTGGACCAACAGTATCCTGCACGCCGCGCGCAAGCTCTACGAGCGGGAAGGCTACGCGCTCGTTGACGAAGCGCCGCACCACAGCTTCGGCCATGATCTCGTCGGACAGACCTGGGAGCTGCCGCTCTAGGCGCGGCGCGGGCGAGTTGCCACTTTCCGAGATGGCCCGGACCACGACGAGCAGGAGCGCCCGCCCGAGCGCCACCGGCGCCAAGACAGAGTCCGGTGAACATCGCCTCGCGGAAGTGGACAGTGGATGCCGAATCGAGCCGCCCCACTGCCTTACGCATCGCCAGTCTCGAGCACCCGCTTGAGCGTGGCCAGGTCGGACCGAACCATCTCGAGGTCGGCGGCATACTGCTCGGCGGACATCCCCGGCATCTGAAAGAGCGTGAACAGCACCTCGCTCCCCGAGCCGTTGGCCACCACGCGCATCGGATTCAGCACTACCTCCGGCAATCCCGCTCCGGGGCCGACGTAATGGTCCAGCACCCCGAGCGTGTTCGGCGCCACGAAGCGGATCGGCAGTGAACCCGCCGGCGTCTCGGCTGCCCAGCCGTCGCCGGTCGCGTGGACCGCCCGGATGAACGAGGTGATCCAGAGCGGCAGATTCCGTCCGTCACTGGCAAACTGGTAAACCCTCTCCGGCGGTCGCTCGATCGAGACGCTGACCGTGCTTGCCCTGAACAGCGCCGTCATGTGTACATATCCTCACGTGTGCTCGAGAAAGGCACTACTCGGCTGGCGTGATCGCGCCCGCCGAGGACGATTCCCGGAAGGAAGGGTGCCCGATGCAGCTTCGGCTTGCGACATCCAGTGACATTCCGGCTCTTCAGACACTCATCGCGCATTCGGCGCGCCGACTGAGTACCCCGTTCTATACACCTGCGCAGATCGCGGCACTGATTGCGCACGTCTTCGGTATCGACACGCAACTGATCACCGATCGAACGTACTATGTCATCGACGGACCCGCAGTCCCGATCGCGGCCGGTGGTTGGAGCGGGCGCCGGACGCTGTACGGAGGCGACCAGGCCAAGGCGCCCGACGACTCCCGGCTGGACCCCGCCACGCAACCCGCGCGTCTGCGCGCGTTCTTCGTGCATCCGGAGTGGGCGCGTCGCGGCCTGGCGCGCCAGCTCTATACGGTGTGCGCCCGCGCGGCGTGGGAGGCGAGCTTTCGACGCTTCGAGCTGATGGCGACGTCCCCAGGTGAACCCCTGTATACCGCGCTCGGGTTCACGGTCGTCGAGCGGGTCGTGCTGCCGTTACCCGGCAATGTCGAGGTTCCCCTGGCGCGAATGGCGCGCCCACTGGATGCGTCGGCGGCGCACGGCACGCGCTAGGATCAGAGGAATCACGGCGGCCGCTGTTACGCCAGATCCGTTTCCAGCGACCCCCCGCACTGTATCCGTACACCAGGGCTAAAGGTACGACCGTGTCCCTCGCCAGGGCGACCCCGGAACGTCTGAGCGCGTTCTCCGACGGCGTGTTTGCCGTCCTGATCACGGTGTTGGTGCTGGACCTGCGCCCCCCGGAGCTCCCCACCTTCCGGGCGTTCCTGCTGCTCTGGCCCACCTGGTTGAGCTACGCGGTGAGCTACGTGTTCATCGCCATCGTCTGGACCAATCACCACTTTCTCATGCGCTATGCGACGGCGCCAATGCCTCGTCTCATCTGGTTCAATTTCGCGCACCTGTTCTCCGTGTCGCTGCTCCCGCTCTCCACGGCCTGGATGGCGGTGAGTGAACTGGCGCCGCAGCCGGTCGCCTTCTATGCCGCCGTGTTCTTCCTGGTGAACCTGACCTACATCTTCCTCATCTGGGAGCTGGTCGACACCACGTCAGTTGATGAGGTCTCGCTGACGGTCCGCAGGATCATGCATCTTCGATCGATCACCACCCTCTGCCTCTTCGGGCTGGCCGCTCTCGTAGCGCTGAAATACCCTCTCATTGGACTCGGCATGTGCTGCTGCTGCCTGATCGCGTACCTGCGGCCGGATGCACCCGTAGTAGTGCCACGGCAACCGGCCCCAGCAAGTGAAGGTTAGGGGAGGGCCGCTTCCCATCTCCTCACAGCGCACGCACACAGGGCAAGGCGCCGCTCACCCGCCGTCCCGCATCGCCGACGCCGGATCGATCCGCGCCGCGCGCAGCGCCGGCAGTATGGTCGCGATGGACGCGGCTATCCCGAGCACGAGCACGGCGACCGCCAGCGTCGCCGGATCCAGCGCCGCCACGCCGAATACCAGCGTCCGGAGCTCGCGCTGTGCCGCGAGCGTCAGCAGCAGACCGACGGCCGCGCCGCCCGCCAGCAACCACGCGACGCGCGCCACCACCTCCCACACGACGCGGCGCGGCTCCGCGCCGAGCGCGATCCGGATACCGATCTCCCGCCGGCGCGTGGTGACCGCCAGCGCGACGAGCCCATACAGACCGATCACCGCCAGGCCCACGGCGGCCACGCCGAACGCGGCGATCACCGCGGTCTGGAGCCGCGTCTGTCCCAGGGTCTCGTCGAGATCGTCCTGCAGCGTCATGAGCCCGAACAGGGCGCGTGTGGGCGCGACGTCGTGGACCAGGGCGCGCACCGCCCCGAGCAGCGCCCGCGGGTTGCCTCTGCTACGGACGGCGTACTCCGGATCGGGCCAGTAGCCCGGAGTGATACACACATACACATAGGGTACGGCTGCTGCCCGCAGGTTGTCCTCGCGAATGTCGTCCACGACACCCACGATCTCGCTCGCAGACCCGCCGGGCCCCTCCTGCGTCCAGCGCAGCAGGTGGCCGACGACGTTCTGTCCGCCGGCGTACTCGGCGACGAACTGTCGATTGACGAGCGCCTTGGGGCCGGTGTTCCGCATCACGTCCAGATCCGGACACGTGGTGCCGGCCACCATGCGGGCGCCCAGCGCCTGGAGGTATCCGCCGGTGATGCTCCGCTCGCCAACGGTCAGGTGATCCCGGCCGTTCCCCTGCAGCGAGGGAGCCGCGCCCTCGAGATCGACCTGATAACGAATCGTGGCGTTGGAGGCCGGCAGGAAGTTGGCGAACCCCACTGCAGTGACGCCCGGGATGCGTGCGAGCGCGCTCACGAGCGCCAGCTGCATTCTGCCGACCGCCGCCCGGTCCTCCTCCCACGCCGCGCCCACGTGGAACGTGACGCTGTGGGCGGCATCGAATCCCGGATCCTCATGAGTCAGTTTGTAGTAGCTGCGGAGCATCAGCGCCGTGCTGCAGAGGAGCAGGGTGGCGATGGCGATCTGGCCGGCCACGAGCGCGCGCTGCGAGCGGCTGTCGGCCGAGGTGCCCCGGCCAATGCGCGAGACTGCCGCCGCGATCCCGCGCCGTGTGGCGCGCCACGCCGGCAGCGCGCCGCACGCGAGGG
>DATEPM010000202.1:0-7893 GCA_035273185.1 Gemmatimonadaceae bacterium | reverse complement strand
CGGCCCGTCTGGCACTGGTGCTGGAGGAATGCGGTGCCGCGGGCGTGCCGGTAGACGCCCTGCCCGTGCGCCTGGGCGTCGCGCCTGCCGCCCTCGCGCAGCTTCTCCTGGCCAGCGCGCCGTCGCTCACGCGGCTCGGCGACCGCCTGTTCGCCGCGGCCATCGTGGAGCAGCTGGAGGCGCGGCTCCTCGAGCGCCTGCGCGCGATGCACGAGGCCCATCCCCTGGAGCCGGGCGCCTCGCTGCAGCTGCTGCGCTCCCAGCTCGCGGTGGCCCCCGAGCTCGCGGACCACGTGGTCGCGCGTGCCGTGGCCGGGGGACGCGTGGAGGTACACGCCGGGACCATTCGCATCTCTGGATGGTCCGCGCGCGTCACTCCCGCGCAGCAGGATGCCCTCCAGCGGCTCCGGGACACGCTCGCCGCCGCCGCGCACGAGCCCCCGAGCGTGGACGAGCTGGCGGCCAGCTTCGGCGGCAACACGGAATCGCTGCTGCGCCATCTCGAGCGCGAGGGGCAGGTGGTGCAGGTGGAGCCGCGGCGCTTCTACGCCGCCCCGGCCGTCGAGGCGCTCGTGAGGCGCCTGCGCGCTGGCATGCAGCCCGCGCGCGCCTACGCCCCATCGGAGCTGCGCGACCTGCTGGGGTTCTCGCGGAAGTTTCTCATTCCCTTCCTCGAATACTGCGACCGCCGGGGCCTCACCGCGCGCTCCGACGCGGGCCGCACCTGGCGCGGTGCCTGACCGGCGAGTGAACGCCGCCCGATCCGCGGCCGATCCACCGGTGAACGGCGGCTGATCCGTGCCGCGCCGGAGGGCCCTGTCCTTGCAACGGTGCCCCTCATGAGCCTGCATTCCGACAGCGGCGCGCTGTACCGGGTCACGGGCACGCACCCGCGCGTCACCGCCGCTGATCACGGCGCCATCACGCGGGTCGGCGGCCGCTTCGTGTCCCGTGGGCGCGTCGCGGTCGGCAGCCTGTACTGGCTCGCCTGGCTCGTGGCCTCGCCGCGCTCGGTGGTGAGCGGCGGCGTCGCGCGCGAGATGGAGTCGCTGGGCATCGGCGCGCTGCGGCTCGTCGCCGGCGCCTCCATCCTCGTGGGGCTCATCGGCACCTTCCAGCTCGCCTATCAGCTCCAACCGTACGGCGCCGAGTCGATGAGCGCGCTCGCGATCGGCTGGTTCTCCACGCGCGAGGTGGGGCCCGTCGTCGTCGCGCTGCTCGTCGTGACCCGCAGCGCCTCGGCCGTGGCCGGCGAGCTCGCGGCCATGGGGACCAACGGAGAGGTGGATGCGCTCCGCGCGATGGGGCTCGATCCCGTGAAGTACCTCGTGGCGCCCAAGCTCGCCGCGCTGCTCGTCGCGATTCCCGCGCTCACCATCCTCGCCGATGGCTTCATCACGCTGGGCGGCTGGATCGGCAGCACGGTCTTCCTCGGCTTCAATTCGCGCGTGTACCTCGATCAGATCCGCTCCTCGCTGGCCGCGTCCGACATCGCCACGGGGGTGGGGAAGGCCGTGCTCTTCAGCCTCATCATCGGCATCGTGGCCGCCGACGAGGGGCTGAACGTGGAGCGCCGCGTGGGGGCCATCGGCGAGGCCGCGAGCCGCGCCGTCGTCTACTGCCTGCTGGGCGTCCTCGCGGCCGACACGCTCGTCAATGCCATCTTCTACTTCATTCCCCGGCTCGCGTTCTGATGCCGTGCTGGTCGTGCACGATCTCACCGGCCCCGCCGGTGCGCCGCTGCTCTTCGACATCGACCTGTGCGTGGCGCGGGGCGAGACCGTGCTCGTCATCGGGCCGATCCAGTCCGGCAAGTCCATGCTCATGCGGCACATCGTGGGGCTGGAGCGCGCGGAGCGCGGGACCGTCACCATCGACGGCGGCTGCTTCGACGCCGCCGACGCGCACGAGGCCGAGCTGCGCCAGCTGCGCACCCGGGTCGGCGTGATGTTCGAGGGGTCGGCGCTGCTGCGGCGCATCAGCGTGCTGGCCAACGTGGAGCTGCCCCTGCTCGAGCACGGCCGCGCCGGCAGCCGGGAAGCGCGGGACGTGGCGCGTGAGTTGCTTGTCGAGGTCGGCGTCTCGGTCGAGGACCACCTGATGCCGATGCAGCTGGATCGGGCGTCGCAGCGGCGCGTGGCGCTCGCGCGCGCGCTGGCGCTCCGCCCGCCGCTGCTGCTGCTCGACGAGCCGACCACCGGGCTGGATGCGGTGGCCGCGCACGCGTTCGACGACACGCTCTACGCGCTGCAGCGCCGCGACGGCTTCGGCCTGCTGCTGTTCTCGCACGAGGTGCGGCACGCCTACGGCCCCGCCGACGAGATCGACGTCCTGGCCGACGGCCGCATCGTTGCCCGCGGCACGCGCGACGCGCTGCTCGGCAGCGACGAGCCCGTGGTGCACCAACTCCTTCATCGGCGAGGACGCGAATGAGACGCGGCGAGACACGTTTCGGCATCATCGGGCTGCTCACGGCGACGCTGCTGGTGCTCGTCGCCCTGCTGCTTTTCGCCCGCTATCCGGGGATCTTCCGCACCGGCCGGCAGTACCGCGCGGTGTTTCGCAGCGTCGCCGGCTTGAATCCCGGCGACCAGGTGCGCTACGGCGGCATCCCGGTCGGCTCGGTCAGCAGCATGGAGATCGATCCGCAGGATCCCACGCGCCTGGTGGTCTACTTCCGGGTGCGCAAGAACACCCCCATGCGCGCGGACACCAGGGCCTCCATCACCCAGGTGGGCCTCCTCGGCGCGCCGTACCTGCATCTGGAGCCGGGGAGCGCCGGCGCCCCCGCGCTCCCGCCCGGCAGCACCCTCGCCACCATCGAGAACCCCAGCTTCCAGGACGCCATGCGCCGGCTGGCCCAGTTCCTCGATCGCGCCGACACCCTGCTGGGCGGCGCCGAACGCCTGGCGAACATCTCCCCGGTGGAGCGCATCAACACCACCCTCGCCCGCATGGACACGCTCATGGCCATCGCCACGGAGGGGAGCAGCGCGACATTCGCACAGTTGAATAGCACCCTGGCCCGGGTCGACAGCGCCAGCGCGCAGCTGGCCGCGCTGGTGAATCACTCCCAGCGGCTGGTGGTCGGCATCGACACCATCGTCCGCACCGCGGGCCCCGAGCTCGCCACCACCCAGCGGGCCGCGGTGCAGACGATGAACGAGCTGCACGCACTGCTCGCCGACGTGCGCGACGCCATGGCCCAGCAGGGGGGCGTGGACAAGGTGGTGCGCAACCTGGCCGCCGCGTCGGAGAACATCGCGCGACTCTCCGACCGGCTGGAGCGCGATCCCGCCAGCATCCTGAAGCGCCGCGCGTCGCCGCCGAAGCCCGCCGGCCCGAGTGTCCGTGAATAGCACCCCGCCGCTGCGGGGCCCGCGCCGCCGGACGGGCCTCCTGTGGGCGCTCGCGGTGCTCTGGCCGCTGGGCGGGTGCTTTCACGGCCAGCTCCCGGCCCGCGAGCTGTACCGCCTGCGCCTGCCCGTCGCCCCGGACAGCGTGGAGCCCGCCACTGCGGACGGCAGCGCCCGCGTGCTCCCCGCCGGCGGCATCGCCGTGGGTCCCTACGAGGCCCCCGGGCTCTACGGCGACCGGTCCATCGTGTATCGCATCGGTGACACGGAGTACGGCTCGTATCCCAATCGTGAATGGGCGCTGCCGCTCTCCACCATGCTCGGAATGATCACCGAGGACGTGCTCCGCGCGCACCCCGTCACCGCCGACCTCGCCGTGTTCGACCCGCCCTCGCCGCACGCGTACACCTATCTGTGGCGCGGCCGCGTGCTGGAGCTGGAGGAGGTCGATCGCGGCAGCCAGGTGTTCGCGGCGGTCCGGCTGGATGCCAGGCTGGTACGGTCCAGCGATGACTCCGTGCTCTGGAGCGGCACCCGCCACTTCGAGCGCGCCGTGCCGCAGGGCAGCATGCCCGCGATCGTCGAGACGCTCTCCACCCTCGTGACCCAGGCGGTCACCGAGCTCGCTGCCGCGGCGCGCACCGCGTTGGCTGAATCGGCCGCTTCGGCAGCCCGCGGCAGCCCCTGAGGCCGGCGGCGCACCCGAGAGGTGCGCCGCATTGGCATACCCGGGAGGCACCGTCGTTGCGCTTTGGTCTTGTGGCGATAGGCTACAGCAGGAAGACACCCCGAGCGAGTCCATGATCAATCCCGAGCGACTGACAGTCAAAGCCGGCGAGGCGCTGAACGAGGCCGTGACCCTGGCGCGCCGCAATGGCAATCCGGTGCTCTACGATCTGCACCTCCTCCAGGCGCTGCTGGACCAGGAGGAGAGCATCGTCGTCCCCGTGCTGCAGAAGCTGGGGGTCAGCGTGGCCGCGCTGCGCGAACAGGTGCAGCGCGAGATCGGCCGGTATCCCCGGCAGAGCGATGCGCAGCCGAGCATCTCGCGCGAGCTGAACCAGGTATTCGACCGGGCCGAAGACGAGGCGAAGCAGCTCGGCGACGAGTACGTCTCCACCGAGCACCTGCTGCTCGCGCTGGTGAACACGAAGGGCACCGAGAGCCGCACCCTGCTGAACGGCGTGGGTGTCACCCACGACACGCTGCTGCGCGCCCTGGAGGCGGTGCGCGGCGCACATCGCGTCACCGATCAGAACCCCGAGAACCAGTACCAGGCGCTGGAGAAGTACACGCGCGATCTCACTGACATGGCGCGCAAGGGGAAGCTGGATCCCGTCATCGGCCGGGACGAGGAGATCCGCCGGGTGATCCAGGTGCTCTCGCGCCGCACCAAGAACAACCCCGTGCTCATCGGCGAGCCGGGCGTCGGCAAGACGGCCATCGTCGAGGGGCTGGCGCAGCGCATCGTGAACGGAGACGTGCCGGAGGGGCTCCGGAACAAGCGCCTGGTCTCCCTGGATCTTGGAAGCCTCATTGCCGGGGCCAAGTTCCGCGGCGAGTTCGAGGAACGCCTAAAGGCCGTGCTCAAGGAGATCACCGAGAGCCAGGGGCAGTACGTCGTCTTCATCGACGAGATGCACACCATCGTCGGCGCGGGCAGGGCCGAGGGCTCCATGGACGCGGGCAACATGCTCAAGCCGATGCTCGCGCGCGGGGAGCTGCGCGTGGTGGGCGCGACGACGCTTGACGAGTACCGCCAGCACGTGGAGAAAGACGCCGCCCTGGAGCGCCGCTTCCAGCCCGTGTACGTGGGCGAGCCGTCGGTGGAGAACACCATCGCCATCCTGCGCGGCCTCAAGGAGCGCTACGAGGCACATCACGGGGTTCGTATCACGGACGATGCAATCATAGCAGCGGCGACGCTCTCGCATCGCTATATCGGCGACCGTTTTCTTCCGGACAAAGCCATTGATCTGGTCGACGAGGCCGCGTCGCGCCTGCGCATCGAGATCGACTCCATGCCGCAGGAGATCGACGAGGTGGAGCGTCGCATCATGCAGCTGGAGATCGAGCGCACGGCGCTGCAGAAGGAGAAGGACGCCACCGCGGTGGACCGGCGCCAGGCCATCGAGCGCGAGCTCGCCGAGCTGCGCGAGCGCTCCCAGGCGATGAAGGCGCAGTGGCAGCAGGAGAAGGAGACCCTCGGCGCCGTGGGTCGCGTGAAGCAGGAGATCGACCAGGCGCGCATCGAGGCCGAGCAGGCGACGCGCCGCGGCGACCTGCAGAAGGCCGCCGAGATCACCTACGGCCGCATTCCCGAGCTGCAGCGCCAGATGACCAATGCCGAGGCGAAGCTCGCCAGCAGCGACGGCCGCCCGCAGTTCCTCAAGGAGGAGGTGACGGCCGACGACATCGCCGAGGTGGTGGCACGCTGGACCGGCATCCCCGTGTCGCGCATGCTGGAGAGCGAGCGGGCGCGCCTCACGAAGCTGGACGAGGAGCTGGCCGAGCGGGTGATCGGCCAGCGCGAGGCCGTGCAGGCGGTGGCGGACGCCGTGCGCCGCTCGCGCGCGGGCTTGCAGGACCCCAACCGGCCCATCGGCTCGTTCATCTTCCTGGGCCCCACCGGCGTGGGGAAGACCGAGACCGCGCGCGCCCTGGCGGAGTTCCTCTTCGACGACGAGCACGCGATGGTGCGCATCGACATGTCGGAGTACATGGAGAAGCACGCGGTCGCGCGGCTGATCGGCGCGCCCCCGGGGTACGTGGGCTACGAGGAGGGGGGACAGCTCACCGAGGCCGTGCGCCGGCGTCCGTATTCGGTGATCCTCTTCGACGAGGTCGAGAAGGCCCATCCGGACGTGTTCAACATCTTATTGCAGATTCTCGATGACGGCCGGCTCACCGACTCGCAGGGGCGCACCGTCGATTTCCGCAACACCGTCATCATCATGACCTCCAACGTGGGCAGCCACTTCATCCTGGAGCACGCCCGCGGCGACTGGGCGCTGGTGGAGACCCAAGTGATGGCGGAGCTCCGGCGCACCTTCAAGCCCGAGTTCCTCAATCGCGTGGACGACATCATCATCTTCCACCCGTTGGGCACGGCCGAGATCGAGCGCATCGTGGACCTGCAGCTCCGGCGCATGGAGAAGCTGCTCGCGGAGCGGAAGATCACCCTCGAGGTGACACCCGAGGCGAAGCACGTGCTGGCCGAGGAGGGCTACGACGCCGCCTTCGGCGCGCGGCCGCTCAAGCGTGCCATCCAGCGCTTGATTCAGAATCCGCTGGCGATGGCCGTGCTGGACGGCCGGTTCAACGACGGCGACACCATCGTGGTGAGCGCGGGCAGCAACGGGCAGCTGGAGTTCCACCGGGCCGGGGAGCGCGAGGCGGTGGAGGCGTGAGCCCGCCGCGGCGATGATCGCGACGCGCGAGGACGAGCGGTACATCGCGCTGGCGCTGGAGGAGGCGCGCGAGGCAGAACGTGCGGGCGACGTTCCCGTCGGCGCGCTGGTCGTGCGCCAGGATCGCGTCCTCGCCAGGGCGGGGAACCGCACGCTCCGCGACCAGGACCCGACGGGGCACTCGGAGCTGCTCGCGATCCGTGGCGCCGCGGCGTCGCTGGGCCGCTGGCGGCTGTCCGACTGCACGCTCTACGTGACGCTGGAGCCCTGCGCGATGTGCGCCGGCGCCATCGTGCTCGCGCGACTGCAGCGCGTGGTGTTCGGCGCCTGGGATGACAAGGCGGGAATGGCGGGCTCGGTCGGCGACCTGCTGCGCCACCCACGGCTGAATCATCGCCCCGAGGTGCTGGGCGGCGTGTGCGCGGAGCAGTGCGCGGCCTCGCTGTCGCACTTCTTTCGCGAGCGCCGCGGCTTCGTTGACACACCTCCAGAGCTCCGGTAACTTGAAAGGCCGCACGCAGTTCGGGGCTCTGGCCGCGGTCGCGTGCGGCACCTTCCAGGACAGGTGGCCGAGTGGTTGAAGGCACCGGTCTCGAAAACCGGCATACCGGTGAACCCGGTATCGTGAGTTCGAATCTCACCCTGTCCGTGTAGATCAGATTCCGCGAAGGAGCCCGGCGTGGCGGCGCGAAGCGGCCGTTGCGCCGCGTTGTTGTGGGACGGGTGGCCGAGTGGTTTAAGGCGCAGGCCTGGAAAGCTTGTGTACGTCAAAAGCGTACCGTGGGTTCGAATCCCACCCCGTCCGTTGCAGCGCAATGACATACGTCGCCAGCGCCGACGTATCATGACTGACGCAACCATGCGCGACTCGATCCCCAATCCCACTCCGACGGTGGCGGCGCAAGAAGCTACAGGATCGTGAGAAGGCTCTCATCGAGGGACTTTGTGGAGGAGGATCCCTGCGACTGACGAAAGCGCTCCAACCTTCCTTCAACGGCAGATGTCTCAAACGCCGATGAGACTCGCCGACACTCTCGCGCAGGACATCCGCTTCGGCGTCAGATCTATTCGCCGCGACGTGGCCGCCGCGATATTCATCGTGGCCATGGTTGCGATCGGAATCGGCG
>DATEPM010000201.1:0-3131 GCA_035273185.1 Gemmatimonadaceae bacterium | reverse complement strand
TCGCCGACGTCGAACCCGAGCCCTCCGCGGGGATCGCCGGCCCGTCCACGCGGGCGAGCAGGGAGGAGCCGATCAGCGCACGCGGAGCGCCGGACTGGTCCGAATGACGATATACGGATGAGGCGGATGAACTACCCGGATCCTGCGGATCGCTCCGCGTGCCGGGACGGCTCCGCGCACGACGAGCCGTGAATGAATTTTGGGACGGCACACGCACGGAGCACTACTCGCGCGAACGCCTATCCTGGCGGGTAGAGGCCTCCCGAGGCCGTTCCCACAGCATCCCTCCCGGCTCGTTGCGCTCGGCGCGCTCTCGCCACCGGGAGCGATCCGCAGCATCCGCTGGCATCCGCCTCATGCGTCACCCCTTCGTCGTTGGGGCCAGCCCGAGCATTCGTCGTTGGGGCCAGCCCGAGCATTCGTCGTTGGGGCCAGCCCGAGCATTCGTCGTTGGGCCAGTGCGGCGCTACGGGATCAGCCTGGATAGCAGGTAGATCACCATCCCGGCGAGTCCGCCAACGATCGTCCCGTTGATGCGGATGAACTGCAGATCCCGGCCGATGGCCAGCTCCACGCGCTGGGTGGTCACCTCGGGGTCCCACGAGCTGACGGTGTGCGAGATGAGGTCGGCCACCTCGCTCTGGTAGCGCTCCACGATGAACATCGCGATGTCTTCCACGAACGCGTCCAGCCGCTGGAGCAGCGCGGGATCGGCGAGCACCGCCTCGCCGAAGGACGTGAGCGCGCGCTCGATCGTACCGGGCGCCATGCCGTCGGGGTTCTCCGCGTAGCGCTGCAGCGCCGCCTTGGCCTGCCCCCAGAGCGAGGTGGAGAAGCGGCGGGTCGCGTCGCTCAGCAGGATCTCCTCCTTGAGCGCCTCCACCCGCGCGGCCACATCGGGCGAGTGGTTCAACTCGTCGATGAAGCGGCGCAGCGCGGCATCGAAACGGCTACGCAGCGGATGCGCGGGATCGTCGCGCACGTCGATCAGCGTGCGCTGCACCGCGCCCACGATCTTGCGGTAGATCTTCTCGTCGATGGCGCTGGGCACCCACCACGGCGTCTCCTCCTCCACGCGCGTGCGGATGAGCGTGCGGCTGTCGTCCACCGCGCTGGAGGTGAGCCGGAGCGCCTCGTCGAGCAACGTCTGGTGCCGGTTGCCCGCGGTCACTACCGAGAGCAGCCGCCCGAGCAGCGGAGCGGCGCGCATGGACCGCACCCGCTGCTCCACGCTGCGGTCGATGAACGCCTCCACGTCCTCGTCCGACACCAGCTGGCTGGCCGACGCGAGCGCCGCGGCCGCATGGTGCGCGATGGTGTGCGCGTTCTCCGGCCGGGACACCCACTCCGCCAGCCGCAGCCCCACCTGCACGCTGCGCAGGCGTCCGGCGATCACCTCGCGCGTGAGAAAGTTCTTCTGCACGAAGTTGCCGAGGGTGCGCCCCACGCGGTCCTTGCGCGTGGGGACGATCGCCGTGTGCGGGATGGGAATGCCCAGCGGGTGCCGGAACAGCGCCGTGACGGCGAACCAGTCGGCGAGGCCGCCCACCATCGCCGCCTCCGCGGTGGCGCGCACGATACCAATCCAGCCGTACCGGGGCTCCAGGATGCGCGTGACGATGAAGATCACGGTCGCCGCGACCAGCAGCATGGTGGCGCGCCGCTTCATCGAATCGAGGCGGCGCTGCCGGGTGGCCTCGTCCTGCAGGGGCTGTGGTTGCATCAGCGGCGCGTGCTCAGCCGCCGACGGCCACGCGCGCCAGGTCCAGCACGTTCGGCGATGCCGCCGCCGGGACATCCACCACCAGCACGACGTTCCGCCCGCCGATCTCGCGCGGCGTGACCACCACCGTGCGGCCCGTCCCGGCGTAGCGGCGGACGCCGTTCGGTCCCGCCGTCGACGCGGGCGCACGATACCGATGCTGCACCGCCTGGCCCAGCGCGTCCACGAACTCGGCGGCGTCCAGGGCGGAATCCCAGACGCTCACCCACGCAATGCCGTTGCCCGCCGCCGTCTGCACGATCACGTAGCGGTCGCCCGCCCAGCCCGCGGCCGCGCGTATCGCGGTGTTCTGATCCTGCAGCTGCTGGTAGAGCACGAGCCGCGTCTCGAACTCACCGAGCACGTTTTCGTACACCGTGTGCGGCACGGCCGGCAGTGCGACGCGGACGGGCGCATCGCGCGGCGTGTGGAAGTAGGTCGGCGCGTGCAGCACCTGCTCCGTGGACGCCGGCATGTCCCGGAAGGGGAGCGCCCCGGGGCGTGCCTCCTTGTACCGGCGGACGAACTCCGCGCCGTTGATGTAGGGAAAAAGCAGCTCTTCCTGGATCGCCATGGGCGCGGCGGAGAACACGGGCTCGGCGCTCTGCGATTCGCGAATCTGCTCGCGCATCCGCTCCCAGCCGCCGGGCAGTCCCGAGGCGATGTTGCCCCGCCCCCCGAGCATGATGGCCAGCTGCTCGTACGTCGCCTCCCCCTCGATCACCGCCTGGGCGGCCGCCGCCCGGTCGTCGTTGCCGGTGACGTGCTGCAGCGAGTCCAGATCGATGTACTGATCCTGCAGCGCGTGCACCAGCTCGTGCATGATGGTGATGCCGCGGTACTCGTCCGGCGCGCCCTGCACGATGTACAGCACCTTCGTGGCCGGATCGTAGTAGCCGAGGATCTGCTCGGAGTACAGGTTCACGATGAGCTTCTTCAGATGCATCGTGTCGGGGATGAGGCCGAGCACCTTGTAGGCGGCCTCCTTCCCGGTCAGGTCGCGCTGGGTGGCGGAATCGTCCAGCTGCCGGATGAGGAAGGACCGCACCTGCGCGCGCGTCCGGATCTCGAACCGGGGCGGCCGCCTGAACCGAACGCCCACGGCCTTCTCGATCTGCGGCACGTCGGCGGCTACCTGCTTCGCCACCACGGTCGCCTCGTCCTGGTGCGCGCCGCCGCGGCAGGCGCCGAGCAGACTGCCGAGGAGCGCGAGCGTGCTTCCGGCGCGCGCCCGGAGGCGGCTCAACCGTCTCCTCCCCAGGGCACCTCCTTCCCCGCCATCAGCCCGACCACGCGCGCGATGTCGTGTCCCCGCACGACGATTCCCTCTTCCATGAGCACGCGATTGAGCTCCTCCTCCACGGCGCCC